>JBAYJY010000033.1:0-33476 GCA_041664945.1 bacterium
TCTATGATGTCGAGCATATTCTGGAAGGGGACGTTGCAGACGACAGCGCGAGACGCGTAAGTTTCGCCGCCAGCCTCGACGCCGACCGCGCGGCCGTCCCGCACTATGATGCGCTCGACTTTCGTTCGCGTCAGAATCTCGCCGCGCGACTCGATGCGCCTGCGCGCAAAATCGATAAAAGTTTTGTAGCCGCCCTTCGGGTAGCCGAACAGGTTGACTGCCGACGGGATCGCGCTCTGGAGGAACTGAACGGTCTCCTTGGCTGAGAGTTTGTCTATGTCGGGGCAGGCGAGGGCGGACTGAGCGAAGATGCGGATCATCTCCATGATGTCTGCCGGCGGGTTTTGCGCGGCGACGATTTCGCCGAGCGATTTCGTTTCGTAGATGCGCTGGTTCGCGGCGATCATTTTCATTATCATGAAGCCGATCCGCATTTTGCTTTGCGGAGACATGATTTCCGTTTCGATGAAGCTGAGAGGACCGCGCGGGATTTTCGTGAGTTTTTCATTTTTGAGCGCCATCGGCTCGCCGGGTTTGATGAAGACGGCGTTTCCGCCCGCGGCGTTCATGACGGCGGCGTAGGCGCCTTTATGCTGGAAGCGGCTTATGTGGATGCCGTAGTCGAGCAGGCAGCCGTCGCGCTCCTCGACGCGGATGCGGCCGCCGGGGAAGGGCGCGCGTTCGAGAAGACGCACGGAGTGTCCGGCGCGCGCGAGAATCGCGCCCGCGCCGAGTCCGCCGAGCCCGGCGCCGATTACGATCACATCGCTTTGCGTCGCCGATTCTATCATAGCGTTTCCTTCTCCGGCGCCGGGATTTCGCCGAACTTGCGGCCGAGCTCGCGGTTGAACCACGCCCGCAGATCGGTCCGGTTTTTCATGCAGCGTTCGAGAAATCTTATGTAGCCCTCGGTCACCCGGCCGCGCACGATCTTCTCGCTGTCGAGGAGTTGTTTTGTTTTTTCTATCATCACGGCGCAGAGGTCAGGCGTGCGGTAATCGATGTAGTAATTCATGAGACTGCTTTCCTTGAACAGCGCCTCGATGCGGGCGTCGTGGGAGACGCCGATCATGGGCGTCGCGTCGATGAACGAGAGCACGAGCGCGTGGTAGCGCGTGCTGTTTAGAAACTTCAGCCGCGAGAACAGGCCGGTGATGTCTTCGAGGTCGTAGTCGTTCGATGCGATGATGCGAACGTGTTTTTGAGTTTCCGGGTCGAGCATGTCGAAGATGTCCTTGGAGGGCGGATAATCCATGCGCTCCATGCAGAAAATGAGGACGGTCGCTCCGAGCGTGTTGACGCAGTAATCGGCATATTTTTTGAATTCGTTTTTGACGCGCGCGCTGTTTTCCTTGTCGCCGGGTCCCCACGTGTGATAGTAGGGAAAGCGGTATAGGTCTTCCTTCGGGCCGGCGAATTTGATGGTTACGGGCCACCAGAAGAATTCCTTTGGGGCGAGGCCGACGAGCGGCCGCGACGGGTCCACGCCGAGCCGCGCGACAAGAGCGTCTGTGCGCTCCTTCAGCGGAATCTGATACTGAAACGCGGTGTCGGTGTTTGTGATGATTTCCTTCGTGACGCCGAGTTCCTTCATACGGTCAGTGGCGTCGTTGCTGCGCATGATGATCAGGTTGATGAGCCGCGAGAATCGCTTCGTGAGTTTTTTGTTGAACGGCTTGAGAGCGCCGCAGTCTGAGGCGTAGGCGACGACCTTGCAGCCGACAATTCGGCTCGCGACTGCCGCGAAGAACTGGCTGTAGAGCAGGAACGACGAGAAGTGATCGGTGAACGCTGAGCCTTCGACGAGTATGGTGAAATCGAATTTTTTGAACATTAGGCGCATGACGCGCGGGATCCATTTGAGGCCGATCGGCCACGTTGTTCCGAGTTCGACGAGCCGGACGTCGGGGTCTTTGAGGTAGCGGCGCACTTTCGCGGAGTCGATCGTGATCGCTTCCATGTCGAGGTTGAACTGGTCGCCGAAGATGCGGCGCACGTCGTGAACGATGGTGACGAGACGCGACTCCGACCCGGTGTTGTTCTCGCCGTTATAGCCGTAGAATAAAACTTTCAGGCGTTTTTTCTTGGGATTGTCCACAAAAATCCTCCCCCCGGTTTTAATTTGCTTTCCGCGGCGCGAGCATTTTGCCCGTGAAAAAGAATATGTTGTAGGGGCAGGATTTAATCCTGCCCCTACGTAAGGACGACCATCCACACTGGTCGGAAGCCAGCGCCACAGGGAAATACGATAACTTGCCGCATTACATGTCGGTATCGCCCCTGTTGCGCATACGGTTTAGTGAAGAGTTTACCTTAAAACGATTTGAAAGCGCAATATGTATTTACGAGCGTGGCGCGAGGCGAGAAAAGAAATTCCAAATCCCTGTCTCTTCTCTTCAGAGTTTCAGACGTAAGAATTCCTACAAATCCGAAAGAATCGCATCCACGCAGAGGTTGGCTGAAGCGACTGAGAGATCGCCGCCGCCGCCGGGCATGGCGAGCGCGTCGCCCGCGAGGTAGAGGCCTGGGATTCCGGCGTATTGGGAGTCGGGCCGCGCGTCGCGGTGCTGCGTGTAGTTCACCTGCGCGCTGTTGATCATTGTCAATTTCAGCTCGCGTTTCCATAGCAGCTTGTTCGGGATTTCGGGAAAGATTTCGCATGCGACACGTTCGAGATTCCGGGCGATTTCCTCCGCGCGGACGGGGTCGGCCATTTCTTCCGCGCGGGCGATCTGCGCGAAAGCGAGAAGCTGTTTGCCGGCAGGCGCGAGCGTTGGGTCGAGATTCGACACCGCCATAGCGTAGATGAACGGGTCGCCGTAAGTGATGATTATGTTTTTCGAGTCGGTGACGGGCGAGTCGAGCGCGAAATCGATGCAGACGCCGGCGGTCGGCGTGAGCGAGGTCAGCCGCTCGCGCTTCTCCGGTTCGACGGAGTCCGGATCGAGGATCTCGAAGAGGAATTTATAGGGGAAAGCCGGTACGACAATGTCGGCGGAATGTGGGCCGGAATCGGTTTCGACGCCTGCGGCGCGGCCGGCGTCGAGCATGATGCGGCGAACGGGCGAATCGAGATGGACGGCGCCGCCGTGAGCGAGGATGTAGTCCGCCAGTTTGTCCAGAACGCGGTAATAGCCGCCTTCGGGGAGCGCGAACGGATGGCTGCCGATGAGAATTCTGCGGCGAATGTAGTCGAAAACCTCGCCGCTCGACGCGAGATCGAGGAACGGGCAGACGATGCATGATGTCGTTATGCGCGCGAAGTCGGCGAGTTCCGCGCTGCCTTTGACGGATTCGAGCCAAGAGCTGAGCGGGACGCCTTTGTATTGGTCGAAGAGGCCGTCTCGCAACATCATGAGGACCGCCATCTTTTCGTCCATCGAGATGATGTCGGAGGTCATGAGCGCTTCTTTGCCCTCCGGAAACGGGAGAAGCCGGCCGTCGCGATAATAAAGGAATTCGGGGTGATCGGCGATGTGGAGCTTTATCGGGACGCCGAGTCTTTCCATCACCTCGGTGAGATGCCCTTTGACGCCGTTGCGGACCATGTGGAGCCCGTAGTCGAGCGAGAAGCCGTCGCGCATCTGGCCGATCGCGCGGCCGCCGATTTTGCCGGAGCTCTCGAAAACATCGACCTGAAAACCAGCCTGCGCGAGTCGCGCGCCGACTATCAGTCCCGACACTCCCGCCCCAATTATGGCCGCTTTTTTCATAAATATGCGTCTCCTTTAAATGGCTGTTCTGTCTTGCGGATTTTATCACAACTTGACGCGGACGCGCATAATATGGTAAAAAACAACGGCGTATTACAGCTTGTCATGATCGCATAACTTAATAGGCATAAGGAGGAAATATGACTGCGAAAGGCAAAAAAGACGTAAATCCGTTCGATTTTCTCTATGGAAGCGTGGCGTTCGGGCTGGTGCAGGCGCTCGGGCCGCTGGGGAAAGTTTTCGGAAGCAAGAAATGGAAACCCGGCGAAAAGCTTGAGATATTGTTCGTGGCATATTCCGGCGCGCGGAACACCGGCGCGGAAGTCCGGGTCGGCGAATGCATCAAGCAGATCAACCAAATTCTCGGCGAGGACCAGATCGAGGTTAACGTTCTGACGCTCGACAAAGAGGAAACCGAGGAATATTACAGGGGCTACAAGTTCAACGCCGTTCAGTTCAGCTCGGTTTTTTTCAGCGATGTCTACAAGCAGGTGAAGGCTAACCACCTGATCGTGCTCGTGGAAGGCTCATGCTGGAAAGAGAATTTCGCGTCGGCGCTGCTACTGTACTTCCTGTACGCTGCGGGTTTGGCGTCGAAGATGGACAAGCCGTGCTTCTCGTACGCGGTTGACGCGGGCAACATGAACGACTTCAACAACTGGCTGTCGAAGGAACTGAGCAAGGACATGACGAAGATCATCACGCGGACGAAGGACGCGGCGGAGAAGCTGCAGGAGATCGGGCTTCCCGGAGCTGTGACCCGAGTCGACACAGCGTGGACGCAGTGCGCCGAACCGTCGGAATACGCGCGCAAGGTGCTGATGGACAAGGGCTGGGACGGCAAGAAGAAGCTCGTCGGGCTCGCCATGCAGAACTATTTCTGGTGGCCGATCGTTCCGGACCTCGCGAAGTACGTCAAGAAAATCACGACCGGCGACAAGGATCTCGAAAAGTACAACTACAAATTGGTTTACTTCTACGACTATTCGGATAAGGACAAGGAGACGTACGAAGAATGGGCGGCGATGCTCACGCGCGTCATGGACGAAATCACGGAAAAATACGATGTGCAGCCGGTCATAATCGGCATGGAAGCGCTCGACAAAGAGTCCTGCCTCGATGTGCAGAACAGAATGAAGAACAAGGCCATCGTCACTGTGTGTCAGGATTTCATCGGCGACGAGATGGCTTCGATACTGCGCGAACTGAACGTGCTGATCACGACGCGCTACCACGCGATGGTGCTGAGCATGCCTGGCAAAATTCCGTTCGTCGGCCTAAGCCGGGACGAACGCATCCGCGGAGTAATGCGGGAAACCGGCCTGTTCGATCAGTACTACCTCGACTACAAGGAAGACAATCTCGAACAGAAGATCAAGGATCGCGCCGACAAGATTCTCAGCGACCCCGCCGAACACGAGCGCATCAGGCAGGTCATCGACGACAATCTGCCCTACTACTTCGCGCAGATGGGCATGCTCGGACTCGATATCCGCGACCTCGTCAAACACGAGTTCCCGCAGTTCTGTCTTCCGGCGTCGGACGAAAACGACGTCATGAATCTTATCCCCCACTGCCCGGATTTCCTCGTGCAGCGCGTAAAGGATAAGTACCTCGAACTCAAACGATCAGAAGGAAGATAACGCTCTTATAGGCGAAATAAATTTACTAACGAAAAAGGCCCGGACAACCGGGCCTTTTGTTTTTCGATGATGTTTATGTAAAATGTTTTGAATTATTTTTTGATCTTACCAGCAGTTTTCTTCGTGTAGTTGAGCAGGCCGCCGGCGATGATGATGTCGCGTTCGCGGGAGGTGAGGTCGTGGCGCAGGGCCAGCGGTTTGCCGCCGGCCTTCGCGGCGATCTTCTCGCCTTTCAGCAACTGGCCCTTGACGTCCTGTATAGCGATCCTGTCGCCCTGTTTAATTTTGATGAGGTCTTTCGGGTTCTCGAAGATGAGAGGCAGGATGCCGAAGTTGACGAGGTTCGCGCGGTGTATGCGGGCGAAGGAGGCGACGATGACGGCGCGGACGCCGAGGTATGCCGGGGCGAGCGCGGCGTGCTCGCGGCTTGAGCCCTGCCCGTAGTTGGAGCCGCCGACTACGATGCCGCCGCCTTTTTTCTTCGCGCGCGACGGGAACTCGCTGTCGACCGCCTCGAAAACGTGTTCCGCGATCGCCGGTATGTTCGAGCGAAGCGGCAGGATGCGGGCGCCGGCGGGCATGATGTGGTCGGTTGTTATGTTGTCGCCTACTTTTAACAGAACCTCGCCCGCGAGTTCGACAGGCATCGGCGTGTTTTTCGGAAGCGGCTTGATGTTCGGGCCGCGCACTATTTTAACGGCTTCCGGTTTTTTCGAAGGCGGCAGAATAGTGTCCGGTTGCGGCGGGGCGTCCGGCAGAACGATGCGCGGCGGCCTTCCGAGCGAGCGCGGATCGGTGAAAACGCCGGCGACGGCTGAGGCTGCGGCTGTTTCCGGGCTGCACAGATAAATGCCGGCGCTTGCCGTTCCGCTTCTGCCTTCGAAGTTCCGGTTGAATGTGCGGAGAGTGACGGAGTCAGTCGGCGGGGCCATGCCCATGCCTATGCAGGGGCCGCAGACGCATTCGAGAATGCGCGCTCCGGCGGCGACCATTGTGGCGAGGGCGCCAGAGCGGGCGAGTTCCGCGAGAACCTGCCGCGATCCCGGCAGGATTACGAGGTCTGTTCCGGGCGCTACGCGCCGGTTTTTCAGAATCGCTGCCGCGGTGAGCATGTCCTTAAGCGAGGAGTTGGTGCAGCTTCCTATGGCGACCTGATCGACCGCGCGGCCGGCGAGTTCGCTGACAGGGGCTACGTTGTCCGGGCTGTGCGGTTTCGCCACGAGCGGCTCTATATCAGAAAGATTGACGATAATTTCGCGGTCGTATTCGGCGCCGGAGTCAGCTTCGAGCGGTTGCCATGCAGCGACTCTGCCCATGGACTTCATGAATTCGCGTGTTCGGTCGTCGCTGGGGAAGACCGAGGTTGTGCATCCGAGTTCAGCGCCCATGTTGGTGATTGTGGCGCGTTCCGGAACAGAAAGCGAGGCGACGCCGGGGCCGCCGTATTCGAGAATCCAGCCCACGCCGCCGCGGACGGTTAGGCGCCGCAGGAGTTCGAGGATGACATCTTTCGCGGACACCCACGGGCGAAGCTTGCCTTTTAGCGTCACGCGCAGAACGCGAGGGGCGGCGAGGAAGAAGGGGCCTCCGGCCATGGCGACCGCGACGTCGAGGCCGCCGGCTCCGATGGCGATCATGCCGATCCCGCCGCCGGTGGGCGTGTGGCTGTCCGAGCCGAGCAGTGTTTTTCCGGGCGCGCCGAAGCGTTCAAGGTGCAACTGATGGCAGATGCCGTTTCCCGGAGGCGAGAAGAAAATGCCGTACTTCGAGGCGGCGAGCCGCAGGAAGCGGTGGTCGTCGGCGTTCTGGAAACCGGACTGCAGCGTGTTGTGGTCGACGTAGCTGACTGACAACTCAGTGCGAACGCGCGGAACGCCCATCGCCTCGAACTGAAGGTAGCCCATGGTGCCCGTGGCGTCCTGAGTGAGAGTCTGGTCGATTCGGATGGCCAGTTCGGAGCCGGGCGTGATGGCTCCGGAAATCAAATGGCTGCTCAAAATTTTCTGAACGATATTCTGTGATTTTTTCATGTCGGAGGGTTACGTCGCCGAAGGGGGACGTCGCTTTTTGGGGCCGTACCCGAATCGTGCGCGCAGATCGTCTTCTTTCTTTTTATTGTCGCGTTCGAGCTTGAACACGACTGTGATGAGGTTTTCGCGAAATTTCTCTGTCAGGCTGTTGAAGTAAATGCCGGATCGCTGAGGGAGTTCCTCGGAGCCGAAGCGGCGTATGGAATGTCGAACTACGCCGCGCACGTCTTTCATAAGGAATTTGCCCTCGTCGAGCGTGAAATTAAGAATGATTTCCTCGCTTTTGTCGAGAGGGTCTGCGGTTAGCAGAGCGCAGCCTCCGCCGCTGATATCGACAATAAAGCCCTCTACTTCGACAACGTTGCCGTCCTTCAGAGTTCGCCGGACGACTGCCGGTTCGTTTGCGTCAGCGCGCACGGCGTTTCGTTTGACTTTCGAGAAAACCTTTTCTCCCGAACCGGTTTGAGCGCCCATGACAGGCGCGGCCGCGGCGGCTTTCTTGCGCTGTTCCACTCTTTTTTTGAGGGCGGCGTCGATATAAACGCAAATTTCAGGAACGCCCATGCGCGTCAGCCGCTTAATGACGACTTCTGTCAGAACCATGCCTTTATCGGCGTAAACGACATCGTTCAGAACGAGAGTGCGGGCGACGCGCATGCCGGCGATAGTGTCGTTGATATTGAGGACTTCGGCGCCCTTTGGAACGGCCTCGACGAAAGGTTCCGGTTCCGGAGGGGCGGCCGGTTGGGCTGGGGCTCCTCCTTCGGCGCCTTCAGTGTTTTTTAACAACTCTTCGCTCAGCCAGAGGTGGTTGCATAGCTTGCCGCAGATGCGAGAGAAGTCCGGCGGCTTGAGGAGGATGTCCACGGCTTTCGCGCGTTTGGCGGCGATGAGTTTCTCTTTCGTGGGAGCGCCGGTCATGACGATGATAGGGATGTTTTCGTCGAACTCGCGTATGTTCTGGAGAGTTTCGACGCCGTCGCCGTCCGGCATTTCGAGCGAGAGGATAACAGCGTTGGGCATCTCGGTCATGAACTGAACGATAGCCTCGGATGCTTCGCTGACGAAAATAAAGCGGCAGGGCCTGTCAGCCAGCGCCTCTTGTATCTGCTGTTGAACCTGCTCGTCGGCGTCTATGACCAGAATTGTCTTTTCGTCCATTGCCGGAAAAGAGCTCCATTTCAGCGAAAACCCGCGCCCGGCGCATTTTGCGCCGGGGAACAGAACGATAGAAAATGATATTATAAACCGGGCGTGATTTCAAGGCTCGCGCTGAGGCGGATAGGCGTTTCAAAACCGTGGGTGGCAGTTATTAATCGAACTTGAGCTTCAGATTGAGAGAATAGATTGAAGAGTTTTAGCGAACATATCCTGTTGCAAGGGTTTCGTAAGGCAGGCGGCGACATGAGTAAGGCCGGCGGCGGCTTTGCGGGAAGCCAACGGATCGTCTGAAAGAATGATCACGCGTAAATCCGGCGCTGTTGGGCCGCCGATGGAATTAAGGAAGTCTTTGCAGCTTTCGCCGATCGCGGCCGGGTTGGCGACAATTATGTTGACCTTCTCGCGGCCGATCACTTCGCGGGCCTCGCGCGCTGAATCGGCGTAGAGGACGCGGATGTATGAGCCTTCGACGATGTCGGTGATAGTGGTGAGCGTGTCGGGGTCGGTGTCGATGATGAGCATGGACTTGCTTTTTGCCGGCGCGCCGGGCGGAAGAGCAGTCGGGCTCTGTTCAGTGTCGACATGTCCGTGCGCGACGAGAATCTGTAGTTTGCCGGGGAAAACGACACGGATTTCGGCGCCTTCGCCCTCGACGCTTTCGATCTCAATGCTCGCGTTATGCACTTGGGCGATCTCCTTGACGATAGCGAGGCCGAGTCCGGTGCCGCCGTATTGGCGCGTGGAAGTGTTGTCCACCTGATAGAATCGGTCGAATATTTTAGGCTGCTCGTTTTCAGGAATGCCGATGCCTGAATCCTTGACGGTGAGAACGACATGGTTGTTGCGGGAGCGCGTCGAGATGGCGATGCTGCCTCCGGCGGGAGTGAATTTGACGGCATTGCTGACGAGGTTTGCGAGAAGGTGGCGGAACATGTTCTTGTCCGCAATTATGGTTTTGGCGTCATCCTCGCAAGAGACGCTGACGCGCAATTGTTTTTCCTCGATGCCTTCCTGAAATTCGACGAGCAGTCTTTCCACGGCGTCGGGCACCTCGAGCGGTTGTTTGTCGAGTTCCACGCGGCCGGATTCGATCTTGGCGAGGTCGAGAAGGTTGTCGATCAGGTCGTTCAACTGCCAGCCGCGCCGCATGACGACTTTGAGGCGCTCCCTGAATTTTTCAGGCAGGTCGCCGTATTTGCCTTTTTCCGCCATGCTCAGGTTGCCGAGCATAACGGACAATGGAGTGCGAAGCTCGTGCGAAACCATCGACAGGAAGTTGGTCTTTACCTCGTCCATTTTGCGGAGATGTTCGATTTCTTTTTCAAGTGCGATGGAGTTGATGCGCTGTTCCTCGGCGCGTTTCGAGGCTGTTATGTCGATGAAGCTTTCGAGCCCCATGACCGCATGGCCGTCAGGGTCGCGGATCAGGTCCAGATTTTTGCTTAGGGTGATCTGCCGCCCGTCTTTAGTTGTCATGGAGCATTCGCGGCCCAGAAGCGGTTTTTCCGGAGTGCCCGGATCGAACATGAGGCAGGCGCGGTCGCAGGTCTCGCCGAAAACGTCCGCGCAGTTTTTGCCGATCACGTCTTCTGCGCTGTAGCCTGTGACCCTTTCGGCGGTAAGGTTCCAGGATCGGATGACGTGTTCCCTGTCGATCGTGAACAGGCCGCTCGGGATGGTTTTAATGATAGTGTCCAGACGGTCGCGGCCGAGACGCAGTTCTTCTTCGAGGCCGACTTTTTCTTCGAGGAGATTTTTATCTCTTTCAAGCCGGTTGGCGTCCGACCGCGCGCGCATCAGCACATAGCCTCCCAGATACATCATCATCAGCACGCTGATAGTCACGAGCCATGTGTTTCTGGTGTGCGTGTTGATCGGCGTTGAGATGTCGGAGTACGGCGTAGCTATAAGAACTGTCCATGTACGGTCGCCAATCTGGAACGGAGACATTGCGAAAAGCGTATCTCCGAGGTGAATTGCCGCCGGCGCTCCGCGCCATACAGAGAGCTTCAGGACATTCCGGGTTTCTTTGTTGAATAGATTTGTGTCGGAAAGCTTTTGTCCGATGTACTTTGAATTCGGGTGGTATATTATCGTTCCGTCGTCATCGACCATCCACGCGTAACCATTTTTGCCGGCGCGCGTGTTTTGCAGGAACAGGCTTGTCATTTTTTCCAGCTTGACAACCGTTGCGACGCTGCCGTTGAATTTCTTGTTGACGAATACCGGCGAATGGATCGCAATGGCGTCGAACCCTTCAACAGCCCTGAATAAGCCGCTCACCACAAGCCGGCGCGTGTTGAACAGCTTGACCACATGCTCTTGATTTCTGATGTCTGCGTTCAGGCCGCGCAGGTCCATCGGGTACATATACACGAGAATCCCGTTCCGGTCCATTCTGTAGCCGGCGTAGACGAAATCCTGATTCGACAGGTAAAACTGCCTGATTTGTTCGTGACACTGTTCGCTCGTCGGGTCGCTCACGTATTTCGAGGAGGCGAGAGTAAGCATTCCGTTTGTCAGATTGAAGAACAGGTTCTCGATACCGCGCGCGGAGCCTTTCACTATCTCAAGCTGATGGCTCTGAAACAGTTCCACGAGCGTTTTTCGGAAAACGTTCTGCGCGTTGTAGTTGTACCAGATGAGCAACGCTGAAATCACCGCCGCAGAAAACAGAACAAAAAAATCCAAAAGCTTCATCAGCCGCGGTTTGGAATTCAGAGTAGGTTTATTCTTAATCGCCATTTTTAGTTTTTGCTGCGACTCAAACGCCTTTTTAGGAATTCTTTTGACAATCTAATAATAATTATATCACAAATATGAAAAAGTGAACCGTCGACGGAAATGATTGACGCGCGCGCGCGCCGGAAACTATAATCAACGCGGAATTTCGCGGGCATTAAAAACTCAGAACTGCCGCGGCGGGAGAACACAATGCTGTCTATAGAAGAAGCGGTTCGGATGATATTGGACTGCGTTGAGACGACGGGGACGGAACTGGTTTCGCTTACTGAGGCGTTCGGCCGCATTCTCGCAGAGGAAATCAGGGCGGACGCCGATGTGCCGTTTACGGACAACTCGGCGATGGACGGCTACGCGGTGCGGGCGGAATGTGTTCTTGGAGCGTCTGCGGAAAAACCGGCGGAGCTTGAAGTGATCGGCGAGGCGCCGGCGGGAACGGTTTTAGATGTCGAAATAACGCCGGGAACGGCGGTGCGCATAATGACCGGGGCTCCGATTCCCCGCGGCGCCGACGCCGTGGTCATGGTTGAATACACGGAAACGAACAGCGGGCGTGCGAAAATCAAAACCGGCGCGAGGCCCGGAGAGAACATTCGGCGGGCGGGCGAGGACGTGTTGAAAGGCGAATTGCTTTTCAGCCCCGGCCGGAGGATAGGAGCCGCGGATGCCGGCGTGATAGCGTCCGCCGGCCGCATGAAAGCGGCGGTCGGCAGGAGGCCTGTTGTCGGGATCATCTCGACCGGCGACGAGATAGTGGAGCCGGGCGAGCCCTCGGGGCCCGGCAGGGTGCGCAACAGCAATAGCTATTCGCTTTACTCGCTGTGTCTCGCGGCGGGGGCGGCTCCAGCATATTTAGGCATTATCCCGGACCGGCGGGCGGAAATCGAAACCGCTTTCCGCGACGCCGCGCGCTCCTGCGACGTAATTCTCACTTCCGGTGGCGTCTCGGCCGGCGACTACGATTTCGTCAAAGCCATCCTCGAGGAAATCGGAGACATTAAATTCTGGAAAGTCGCCATGAAACCCGGAAAGCCGATAGCCTTCGGGCGAATCGGCGGCGCGTTGCTTTTCGGGTTGCCCGGCAACCCCGTTTCGGTCATGGTCGGGTTCGAGATGTTTGTACGGCCGGCGCTCCTGAAAATGATGGGCGCCTCCGTTCTGTCCAGGCCGCGCGCTACCGCCCGCATGGAACACGAACTGAAGGAAAAACCCTCGCGCACTAAAATCATGCGCGGCATCGCTTCGCGCGACGAGAACGGCCTCTCCGTTCGCACAACGGGCGGCCAGGGATCCGGCATTCTTAAGTCCATGGTCCTGGCCAACTGTTTCATCATTATGCCCGAAGGTCTCGGCTCGCTCGGCAAGGGCGACGCCGTCGAAATTATTCCGCTCGACAATTTTCCGCCCGGCTGAAAAGAGTTCTGTTCGAATTACCTTTGCAGACCGGCGCCGGTGAAGTTATAATTGCGGGCATGGAAAACAACAGCAAACTCGAGAGCAAGACTCTTCCTGTTTTAGCGGTATTGCTGCCCGCGCTTGTGGCGGGCATAGTTTTTGCCAACTCGCTTCGCGGCGGATTTGTGTATGACGACCGGCCGCTCGTGACGCAAAACGAGGCTATCCGCGACCTCTCCGCGCTCGGCATATACGATATCTTCACGCATGCGGATTACCAGAGCTATGCGCCGCATTATCTGCCGGTTCGCGTGCTCAGCTATGCGATTGATTACATGATATGGGGAATGAACCCGTACGGATTTCATCTGACCAATCTGGTATTGCACATATTGAATGTGATGCTGGCGGCATTGCTTGTGGCGGCGATAACCGGCGCGGCCGGCGGCGAAGAGGGACGGTTCAGATGGCTCGCGGGAGGCGTTGCGGCGATGTTGTTCGCCGCGCATCCGCTTATGTCGGAGTCTGTCGCGTGGATCGCCGGCAGGAAAGACCTTCTCGCCACCTGTTTTTCAATCTGCGCCGCGCTGTGTTATCTGAAAAGCTTCAGGCGCCCTCTGTCGAAGAAAACCGACTGGCCGATTGCGGCCGGCCTTTTGTTTTTCGCGCTCGCTATGATGTCGAAGGCGACGGCGGCTGCGTTGCCCGCGGCGTTTTTGGCGTTCGAAATTCTGCTAAAGCCCGGCGAAGGCCGGGGTCGGTTGCGGTTGCGCATTGAGCGGCTCGCGCCGTTCTTCGTTTTAACCGCGGCGCTTGTTTTTATAGACGCGAACCTGTCCGTAAAAAATGGAATGATCGAAAATTGGTTTGGCGGGTCGCTGTTTACGCATCTGATCACAATCGCCACGATTCCACTTTTGTATCTCGGAAAATTTATTTGGCCGGCGCGGTTGTGCGTCGACTATGCGACGCTCGCGCAGAAATCGCTGTTCAGCCCGCTGGTTCTCGCGTCGTTGCTGTTCTGGTTCGCGTCGGCGTTCTGGTTTGTGAAGCGCGGCCGCGCGGCCGCGGCGCCGGCTGCGCTCGCCGCATGGGCGATTCTGAACCTTGCGCCGGCGATGAACTTTGCGCCGACGAGCAAGCTGATCGCGGATAGGTATGTTTATCTCCCGGCGGTTGGTTTGTTCGGGCTTGTAGGTTATTTGTTCGCGCGGGCGGCGAGCGCTCGCGGCGCCGCGGCGCGGCTCGCGGCGTTTGCGCTTTTGGCGGCGGTCGTCGCCGGGTTCGGCGTTCTAACGGCGGCGCGCAACAGGGACTGGCGCTCGGAACTTACGCTCTGGCGTTCCGCGGATAAGATAGAGCCGCGCAACCCGGTCGTGACGCATGGTCTCGGATACGCATATTTTGAAATAAAGGATTACGGCAAGGCTGAGCGTTATTTTCGCGAAACGATCAAAACTGACCCGAACTTCAAGCTGGCTTATTTCAATCTTGGCGTTTTGGAATCTCAGATTTACGGACGCGATGATGAAGCGATCTCGCTCTTTAATAAAGCTCTGAAGATCGACCCGCGGGACGCGCGCACTCGCGCTAATCTCGCGTTGGCTTATTTTAACAAGGGCGAATATGACAAAGCGCACGATGAGATGCTGCGCGCGGTGGACACAAGCCCGGACGACTTTACGCTTGTAAGAAGGATGCTCGCGATAAAAAATTCATACGCGATCAGGGGAAGGCCGTTTGTAATTCCGCAGAAACTGCTGGACAAGATCAACGGAAAGAAAAAAGCGAAATAATACGGCGAGGCGCGGGTTCCCGAGCGATTCTTGCGGCTTTAAATCACGTTGTTTATACTGAAATGCAAATAGATTATAACGGCGCGTGAGGAAGTTTGCCGTACGAAATCGCTATCCAACCCCGGAGATAAGATGAGGGAAAGAGACAAATCGGCAAGGGCGGACATCACGCGGCGGGAGTTTTTGGGCGGCGCCGGAGCGGCTGCTATCGGACTTATAGGGATGTCGGCGCTCGGAGGCGGAATTTTCGCGGAATCGGCGAAGGCGGCTCCGCAAGGCGGTAAAGGCAGGTCTGGCGGAAGGGGAGTCGTTGTGATCGGGCGCGATCCGAAAATCTGGGATGGCGCGAAGCTGAATAAGGACAAAACGCGTGATCTGGCGTTCAGGGCTGTTCGCGCGTTTTCCGGGGCTGACAGCGACGTCGCTGCCTGGTCGGCATTTTTCGGGCCGGACGACCGGGTCAGCATGAAGATGAACTGCATCGGCGGAAAGAAGATGTCGACGACTCCGGCGATTGTGGAAGCGATAGCGGCGGGCCTCATGCTGGCTGGCGTTTCAGCGAAAAATATAGTTGCGTGGGACCGAACGGAGTGGGAAGTGCGCATGGCCGGCTTCAACACCGGCCGCGATAAAAAAGGCGTTCTTTATACAGCAACAGACGCGGATGGCATCGGATATGACTCCGAACTGACATCGTGGGGCGAGGCGAGTTCGCTTGTGAGCCGGATTGCGTCGAGTTACAGCTCGGCGATGGTGAACGTTCCGATTCTCAAGGACCACGACATGACCGGGATTTCTTGCGCGATGAAGAACTGGTACGGCGCTGTAAATAACCCGAACAAACTGCATGAGAACGCTTGCGATCCGTACATAGCGGACGTGAACATGATGTCCGTGTTCAGGGAGAAAACAAAACTGATAGTTCTCGACGCGACGACGGGACAGTACAACGGCGGCCCCGGCCACAAGCCGAAATTCACATGGCCGTTCGCGGGCTTGATCGTCGGAACGGACCCGGTCGCGGTGGATGCCGTGGCATACCATATCATAGACGAAAAGCGGAAAGCGGAAGGACTGCCGACGCTCAAGGCGCAGGGGCGGCCGCCGAAGTTTCTGAACACGGCGGCGGACGCGAAGCATAAGCTCGGCGAAAACCGTTACGAAAAGATACGCATAATCGAGGTTTGAGATGAAGGGCTGCCTGACGCGCAGGGAATTCATGACGCTTGCGGCGCTGACATGCGCGGCGCCGGCGCTGGCGGCCGCCGTTTCGGGCGGGGCCGCTGTTGCCGAGCCGCAACGGCCTAAGCAGTCCGCCGGAACAGAGCGCGAGGTGTATTTCTACGATAAGCTCCCGGACAAAATGGTACAGTGTCAGATTTGCCCCAAAAAATGCAAGGTGGGCGACGCCGAACGTGGTTTCTGCGGCAACAAGGAAAATCACGGCGGGAAATACGTTTCGCTCGCTTATGGAAACCCGTGTTCGATAAACAATGACCCGATCGAAAAGAAACCACTGTTCCACTTCCTGCCGGGCACGAACGCGTTTTCGCTCGCAGCCGCCGGCTGCAACTTCGACTGCAAGTTCTGCCAGAACTGGGAGATTTCGCAGTCACGGCCGGAACAGATGCGGAACATAGACCTGCCGCCGGGGCGCGCCGCCGAGGCCGCGCAACAGGCCGGCAGCCGGACTATCGCCTTCACCTACAGCGAGCCGACCGTGTTCTACGAATATATGTATGACTGCGCCGTGGCAGGCCGCAAGCGGGGGCTGCGAAACGTTATGATCTCTAACGGATATATCAACCCGAAACCGATGCGCAAACTCTGCAAAACGCTCGACGCGGTGAAAATCGATTTCAAGGCTTTCACGGAAGGTTTCTATTCAAAGGTCTGCCTCGGGCATTTGCAGCCCGTTCTGGACACGCTTGTCTTGCTGAAAAGCGAACGAATGTGGTTCGAGATGGTCTATCTTATGATTCCGACGCTGAACGACAACCCTGCCGACATTAAAAGGATGTCGGGCTGGATCATGAAGAACCTCGGCCCGGACGTTCCGATCCATTTTACCCGCTTCCACCCGATGTACAAGCTGAAAAACCTTCAGCCGACGCCGCTCGAATCGCTCGAGCGCGCCTATGACATCTGCAAAAAGGCGGGCATGCATTTCGTTTATATCGGCAACGTGCCCGGCCACCGCGCGGAGAACACCTACTGCCCGAAATGTGAAAAGGCCGTCGTGCGGCGCTACGGCTATGTGATTCAGGCGATCGATATCGACGCAGGCCGCTGCCGCTTCTGCAAGACCGCCATCCCCGGCGTTTGGAGCTGAACCGCTTTCTCCGGAACGCGATTTTTAACAGAAAAACGAATATTGAATATCGAACAAAGAATTTCGAATTATGAAGTTCTACATCGATTTTCGAAAGGTCATAGCGTTTATAGATGGGAATCGAGATCGGGATTGCCGCGCCTGCTTCGCAGGCTCGCAATGACGCATTTTTGCTGCTTTAAAAACAAAAAAACACGTCGATGCGAGAAGCGAAGCGACGAAGCAACCCCAGACTAATCAGTGAATTTGAACAGTTTGTCATTCCGAGCGAAGCGAGGAATCTTCAATTAAACATCAATATAAAAAGTTTTATAGAGATTCCTCGCTTCGCTCGGATTGACAAGAAAAAAATGGAATGACAAGCCGGCGCGTTCCCAACGGCTTCTTTAATCGTTTATTGACATAAGGATTGTCTTTCAATCCGTCCGCCGCTTTGTTAAAATGTACGGCATGGAAAAGAAAACCGTATCGATAGGTAAATGCGAGACGTACAATCCGGAAACAGTGCGCGCGGCGCTCGAAGCTATGATAGGCCGCCTCGGCGGAGTCGGGAAATTCGTTAAGCCCGGCATGAAGGTGTTGGTTAAGCCGAACCTGCTTATGGCGTCGGCGCCGGCGAGAGCTTGCACGACTAACCCGGAGTTCCTGATTGAGGTTATCAAGCTGCTGCAGGAAGCGGGCGCGATTGTGTCGTTCGGCGACCTGCCCGGCGGTTTCTATGCTGGCGGCACGGCGCGGGTGCACGAGGCTACCGCCATGACGCGCGTGGCGGAGGCGACCGGCGCGGAACTCGTCACGCTCGAAAAGTTCGGATTCAAACAGATCGACATTCCCGACGGAAAAAAAATCAAAGCGATTCATGCACCGCGCTACCTCGACGAGGTCGACGCAATAGTTAACGTCTGCAAGCTGAAGACGCACATGCAAACGATGATGACGTGCGCTCTGAAGAACTGGTTCGGGCTGACGACGCAGCAGGACCGGCTGCTCGCGCACAAGAATACGAGCTATGTTGATTTCGGCGAGGCGTTGGTGGACATCTACTCCGCGCTGCCGAAGGCCGTGTTGAACATCTGCGACGCGGTAGTCGGGATGGAGGGCACGGGGCCGTCGCAGGGCGCTCCGGTAAAACTCGGTTTCGCGCTCGCGTCAGGTGACGCGGTCGCGTTGGACACCGTCGCCGCAGTCGCGATCGGGTTCCAGCCGCGCGAGATCAGCACGATCGAGGCGGCGCGCAGGCGCGGCTATTGCGCAACACGGCTTCGCGAGATCGAGATCGCAGGCGACTCTCTCGAATCCATAACTAAAAAGGTCAAACGCCCTTCGTCGGCTATTTTCATGCTCATGCCCATGCTGACCGGCCCGTTCAACGAACTGACCAAGGTGCGCCCGTATGTGATAGATAAAAAATGCAAGGCGTGCGGGAAGTGCGCTGAGGTTTGCGCGGGCGACGCCATAACATTTCCCAAGAAGACAGCGCTTATCAGCGACAAAAAATGTGTTCTCTGCTTCTGTTGCCACGAAATTTGCCCGTTCGACGCAGTCGATATCAAAAAACCGTTCCTCGTAAGCATCGCTGAAAGGATTGCGCAGAAATGAAAAAGCAGGTTGAGAAAAAAGAAGCTGAGAAGATATATGACGCGGCCGGAATCGGGTTCTGCGTGTCGGACTATCAATGCCTGATGGAGAGGTTTCCGAAGCCGGACGAGAAAACGGAGGCGAAGCGGCTTGTGCATCAGGGCGGGGCGCCTGTGCCGACGGCGTTCGTTGCGCTCGCGAAATGGAAGATGAAAACGGCGTTCATCGGCATAGCGGGCGACGACGAGGACGGCCATTTCATAAGGGACGAGATGGAGCGGTTCGGAGTCGACACGTCGAAGATGATTCTCTCGAAGGACACGGCGACGAAGCGGGCGTTTGTGTTGATCGATACAAGCGCGGGCACCCGGAACGTGATACTGATTCGCGAGAAGCCGAAGGCGTTGCCGGCGTATGCGGCATCGCCGGGATATTTTCCGCAATGCCGGGTGTTCCACACTGACGGGCGCGAGACGGATGTCGTGTTGAAGGCGATGAAGCTGGCGCGGAAGCGGGGGGCGCAGACGGTGATCGACGCGGGCAATCCGCGCGACCGGATGGAAGAGGTCTTCGCAGCCACGGACCACTTTGTGGCGTCTCATGATTTCATCCGCGACTACTACGGCGCGCGGGTGAAACCGGAGGCGGCGGTTCTGAAGATGCTTGAGCAGGGGCCTCGCGTCGGAATAGTGACGCTGGCTGAGGATGGTTGCGTTGGAGCGACAGCGGACGGCGGGATTTTCAGGATACGCGGACACCGGCGGCCGGGTCATGTGATAGACACGACGGGCGCGGGTGACGTTTTTCACGGCGGTTACATATATGGAGTTCTTAGAGGCTGGACAGCCGCGCGGTGCGCGGCGTACGCGAACGCGGCCGCGTTTCTTTCCACCGGCGCCGTGGGCGCGCGCGACGGGATTCCGAAGCTGCGGGAAGTCCTCGCGCTGATGGGATAAGACGAATTCAGGCAGAAACGTCATTGCGAGCGAAGCGAAGCAAACCCGAACGCCAAACTCGTCATTGCGAGGAACGTAGTGACGAAGCAAACCCGAACATGGAGATAGGCATTGAGCTCGGGATTGCTTCGTTGGCAAAAACAGCCTCCTCGCAATGACGAAAATGAGTGGGAAAAATGAAAATAACAAAGACGAAAACGGAAACAGTTGTCGAAGGGAAACACATCCGGCTGCGGGTGGCGACGCTTGCGGACGGGAATGCGTGTGTAGAGATAGACGCGCGAGGCGCCCGAGGCTGGGTCGCTGTTCTGGCGTCCGAGCGCTCGACGGCGTCGCTGCATGAACGGACGCAGTCGCTGGGGCCGGTGATGAGGACGCGCCACCGGCTGGTTGAGTTTCCGCGCAAGCTGGTGTCGGCGGAGGCGAAGGGCGGCGTGGCGGAAGTCGTTTTGGCCGGCAAATCCGGCGGAAGCGAAGCCGTGGAAAGGTTGACGTTCGACGACGACGACTCGCACGTGAACGTGAAAACAACCGTGAAGCTCGGCGGCCCGGCGCGGGTCGCAGCTCTCGGAACCGCTTACATTTTCGTGCCGGACGGCATGCTTTTTTCACAGTATGAGCCGCTCGATTTCTGCTGGATTCCGCATCTGAGGCGCGAGCCGGACCACGTGATCGGCGATCAGATTTTCCGGTCGCCGGCGGTGATATATCAGACGGGAAAGATAATGGCGGCGCTCGTGCCGGACCTCGATGTTCTGTCTAAGAGGCGCGCGATGCCGACGGCGCTCGACGCGCGGATAGACAATCCCGCCGCGGGAGCGCCCGCTTTCTGGTATGGGTTCTGCAGTTACAAAAACGACGGTCATCTTTTTTTCAGGCAGTCGCCGCCGGGACGCGAGCCGCTTAAAGGCGAATTGGTTTATGCGTGCGACCTTCTTGTCGGCGCGCGGACGCCGGAGCGGCATGCGCAACGGGCGGTGGCGGCTCATCTCTGGCGTCGTTACGGAGAGCGGCTGATAGGCGCCGAGGCGCCGCAGACGATTCCATTCGAGGATTACGCGCGGCGCGCCTACGGTTACGCGTTCGAAAGGGGCCGGATATGGCGCGAATTTGAGATAGACGGCGCGGCCGTGGGAGGAACGATCGTTCAGACGTTCGCCGGCCCGGCTGTTCCGGCTCTGCTGAAAAAAGCGGAGATCGAAGGTTTTCTGAAAATGCAGAAAATTATACCGAGGCTTCACGGCATCGCCACCGAGAAGCTGCTCTCGACGACGGTCGCCAACGACGTTGTCGAGCAATACATGCACAACGCGCCGAAGACGATACCGCCGCTGATAATGAACATAGCGTGGTTCAACAACATGAGAACCGCTTACGGAGCGTACGCGTACGGCGAGGCGCTTAAAGACGAAAACATAAAAGGGCGCGCTATAAAGATGAAAGAGCTTGCGCTGCGGGCGCCGGGCGAGGCGGGGCTGATGCGTTCGTGCTGCTATAGTCCTGAGGACGGAGAACCTATCTGGATTCAGGGAACGAAAGCGTTCGAAGCGGTGCGCGAATATCACCTGCCGGACAGCGCGTGGACGGGCTGGTGGATGCTGCGCTGGCACGAGGAACTTGAGAAAGACGGGCGGCTTCTCGAGCGGGCGAAGCAGTTCGGAGGCGCTTTTCGCGCGTTGCAACAGGAATCGGGCGCGATTCCCGGCTGGGCGCGTGTTAGGAGCGGCGGCCTGATTCCGCACGCGAAGATGATAGAGAGCGCGCAGACGGCGGCGCCGGGGATGTTTCTCGCGCGGCTCGCGCGCGTCGCAGGGCACAAACCTTCTCTTGTCGCCGCGGAGCGCGCCGCCCGGTTCATGATCGAAAAAGTTTTCCCCGAAAATAAATGGTGGGACTTCGAGACGTTCTTCTCGTGTTCGAAGAAGGACTTCGGAATGCGAGACGCCGGCACGGGCCTGCATTGCATGAACAACCTCTGCATGTTCTGGACGGCGGAGATGATGCGCGAGCTATATGAGGAGACGGGAAAAGCGACATATCTCGAACACGGGCTGCGGGCGCTGGACCTGATGCTGATGTGGCAGCAGGTGTGGGACGCGCCGTATGTATCGATAAACACGTTCGGCGGTTTCGGAGTGATGAACACGGACGGGGAGTGGAACGACGCGAGGCAGAGCATGTTCGCGGAGTCGCTGATGGCATACTACGAACTGACGGGAGAGCGCGAATATTTCGAGCGCGGCGTGGCGGCGCTGAGGGCGTCTTTCACGACGATGCTGACGCCCGCAAACAAGGCGGTTGCGCCCGGCAACATGGGAAAATACATAGAGAAAGATGAAGGGGCGACATTCGAGAATTTTGCGCATATGGGATATGACCGGCGCGCGCCGGGCTATATAATGTTCGACTGGGGAAGCGGCGGCGCATGCAGCGCGGCCGCGCGGCTGACCCGCAGGTACGGCGAGATATATGTGGACGCGGCCCGCGGGCACGGTTTCGGACTGGACCTCTGCACGGTAAAAAAGTTGACCATCGGCGCCGGAACGGTGTCGCTCGACATAGAAACAGGCTCGAAGAAAACTGCTTTTTGCGTTAAAATCGAGGGGTTGAGTTCCGGGCGGTATAAGTTGTCGGCGAATGGCAGGCAACAGGGGACGCACAGCGCGGCGGAGTTGAAAAACGGTGTTGTCGTGACAGTTTAACCCCGGAATCGTCATAGATAGTCGGGCGCAATTAAACGTAACCGGCCGTAAGGAGCTTAGCGGAATGAAAGCGATGACGTCGCGGGAGCGGGTGAGAGCGGCTGCGAAGAGGCAGCCGGTCGACCGCATTCCGCTGATGCTTTGGCTTGAGCCGCATACGACGGTGAAGATAGCGACACGCGTCCGACCGCCGCGGAATCCGGCTTATCGCGGTTTTTTCACGGCGCTGAGCAGGCTCGGCGAAACGCTGCCGACCGAAGATCTTCGCAACGCCGCGCCGCTGCTCGCCTACTTCGCGCAGGCGGACTATCAGCTCGAACTCGGCGCGGACATCGTCGATTTTCACTACGGCTGCTACCCGCTCTGGATTAAAAAGCTGTCGATATATGATAAAAAGATCACTTTTACCGATATGTACGGAATCGAGCGCGGAATGGGCGGCCTTTATATCGAATCCGTGGGAAATCCCTGCGGCACAAAGGAAGCGCTGGACCTGTATGAATTTCCGGATCTCTCAAGCCCTATTCATTACGCGCATATCGCGATGTACAGAAAACTGAGGCCGGATGTATCGATCGCGGTGATGTGCCCGGGCGTTCAGGATTGGTCGCAGGCGTGGTGCGGGATAGAAAATCTTTATGCAGGAATGATTGAGTATCCGGAGACAATCGAGCGTTTTTTCCGCAAGCTGGCCGAGCACACGCTGCAGATCATCCGCGGCTCGCTGCGCGCCGGGGCGGACATCATTCTTATCGGCGACGATTATGGAACACAACAGAGCATGATGATGTCTAAAGGGACGTGGGAGCGGTTCACGTTCCCGTGCCTGAAGAGGCAATGCGGTGAGATAGGCCGGTTGGGCGGGCTCGCGATGCTGCATTCCTGCGGTTACGTCGCGCCGCTGCTGGACAAGATAGCGGAAGCGGGAGTGGAAATGCTGCACCCGTTCCAGCCGGTGCCGGGAAACGATCTCGCGGCGGCAAAAGAGGAGTTCGGAGACCGGCTTTGTTTCATGACCGGGATAGACGCGCAGAAGCTGCCGGGAATGTCGCCGGAGGAAGTTAGGGGCTCGATGCTGGCGGCGGCGCGAACGGCGGCGCCCGGTGGCGGGTTCATTCTCAGCCCGACGAATTTTCTTCAGGAAGACGCGCCGATGGAAAATCTGAGAATAATGTTCAATACTATTGAAGACATACAACACGGGAGGTTTTGAAAGTCATGGCTCGATCTCAAACATGGGTTAAGGCATTGTTGCTTATAGCGATGTTATTTTGCGTCGCCGCGCCGTTGAACTGCGCGAAGGCGTCGAAAGAGAAGACGAAGAGCAAGCCTCTGGCCGAGGCGAAGAAAGCCGCGCCGAAGAATGCCGCCGGCTCCGAGGAGCCGGGTCGGTTCGGAATAGGCCTGCGCGCGCCGGATTTCACGGTGAAAGACGCCGATGGAAAGCCGGTAAAGCTCTCGGACTACAAGGGCAGGGCCGTAGTCCTGACTTTCTGGGATGTTACGAGCGATCCGAGCAAGAAACAGATGAAGGCGCTCGAAGCGGGTTTAGGAAAAAAGAAAGCGGATGTCGCGTTTCTTGCGGTGACGCAATTCGTTAGCGACGCCAAGAGCAAGGAAGCCGCCGCCGATTTGAAGAAGAGCGGCATAGGAGCGACGCCGCTGTTCGACGCGAACAGCGAGGCAGGAAAGGCATTTCAGTTGACCGGCGTGCCGTATTTTGCGCTGATAGACAAGGCGGGACTGCTGCAGGGCGCCGGAGTGTACGATGTGACGATGAAACTCAGCACGATGAACTTTATAGATCTGGCGGCAATGATTGCCGGAGGCGGCAAGGCGCCGCATTGCGAGTTCGCGGAAACTGAATTCCCGAAGGAGTATGAGAAGCTATTCGGAAAGGACGCGCCGAATTTCAGATTGGCGGATTTGAACGGCAACGAGGAATCGCCTGTTTATTATAAGGGTTTTTCAAACCTGCTAATCGTTTTCTGGTCGCCCTCATGCCCGCATTGTCTCAGGGAGCTTCCGCGGCTGCAGGCGTTCTACAACAGCAAGGCGAAAGCGATGAATCTCAAGATAGTAAGCATAGTGGGAGTTCCCGAAAAGGGGGACCAGAACTACGTTCCTATTGTATCAGCCGCGAAGCAAGTGGCGCTGCGGGATAAGTTGACATTCCCGGTAGTTCTGGACGTCGGGCAAACGGCGAGAATAGCATACGGAGCCGAAGGCGTTCCGGCGCTGTTTTATGTTGGCATAAAGGGGAAGATTGAGCATGCGTGGCGCGGCGAGTCGCTCTTCGTCGGCGAGAATATAGAATGCGCGGCGGAGAAACCTGCTAAACAGGGCGCCGCGGGCAAGGGCAGGTAACCCGCCGGTGGGCGCAAACATTAGCGGCGGCTCTATAGCTGATCCGCAAACGTCAACCCGCGCCTGCGCCGGGTCTGACACAGCGGCGCTTCGCCGCCGATACCTCTGGGCGGCCGCCGTTTTTATCGGCGCGCTCGCTTTTTATATCAAGTCGGCGGCGCCTGATTTTCTTTTCGACGACAATCCTGAATTCATAGCGACTTCATATTATCTCGGCATCGCGCACTCGCCGGGCTACCCTCTTGTGTCGCTGTTAGGCAAGCTTTTTACATACGCGGCGCCGGGCTCCGCGGGGTTCGCGGTCAACCTGATTTCGGTTTTCGCGGGCGCGGCGGCGATAGCGCTTGGATTTCTGCTTCTGATGCGGGCGACCGGATGGGTCGCCCCGTCGCTGCTCGGGGCCGCCATGATGGCCGTATCGCGTCTGTTCTGGGAACAGGCCGGGCAGGCCGATGTTTATGCGATCAACGGTTTTTTTCTTTTTCTGACATTTCATATTCTTTGGAGCCTCGACAAGGGGCGCCGCGACGCCATGCGGCTGGCCGCCCTGTCCGGGGTTTTCATCCTCGCGCTTTTCAACCACTACACGATGGTTTTGGTTTTTCCCGTGTATGCCGGATACATCTTTTGGCTATACAGAGGGAGTTTTCCTGCTTTTTCGCGGATTATTCCGCTCGTAGTGTTTATGGCGGCGGTTGGTTTTTCAGTGATGATGTATCTGCCGTTGCGGTCGGCGTCGAACCCGGCGCTTAACTGGGACGACCAGTCATTCGTGGCCGGGTTTGTCAAACACGTGCGGGGCGTCGATTTGAGAAAGGAGACGCCGCGCGTGTCGCTTTCCGTTAAGTGGCGGTTCGTCGAGGATTATGCCGGGCGGCTGTGGAAGGAGCGGACGCCGTTTTTGCTGCCGCTGCTGCCGCTCGGGTT
Source organism: bacterium (assembly GCA_041664945.1). GTDB lineage: Bacteria > UBP15 > UBA6099 > UBA6099 > UBA6099 > JBAYJY01. The sequence goes on from JBAYJY010000033.1 coordinate 25,343, forward strand.
CTGGGCGCTTGCGGCGGGAGGCCGGCGGTTCGGCCGGGGGCGTGGCTGGCTGCTGATCGGGGCATGGTTTTTCCTTTTTGCGGGCTACATAATGCTGCCGAACTATCTGTATGGCCCGCGCGCGTCTTATGTGGTGAAATCGTTTCACTGCACGTCGCTTCTCATGCTCGCGTTTTTCATGGGATTCGGGGCAGACTCGCTTCTGAGAGTTCTGAAAAAAGCCAGGTTGCCGTGGGGCGCCGTGTTTGGAATAGCCGCGGCGCTCGCCGTTTACTCGGGCCTTTCGGGCAGGACATCAGCCGACCACGCGAACGATACGCTCGCTCCCGTGTACGGGCGCAACATGCTCAGGACAATGGCGCGGGACGGAATTCTGTTCTCGACGCTCGAAACGGAAACTTTTCCTGTGATGAATCTGCGGGCTATTCACGGCCTGCGGCGCGACATAACTCTTCACGGACGCCACGGCGACACGATGGCCTCTGCGTTGACTATCGGCAAACCAGGCCAAGACAGCATTGAGATAGCTGAAGTCAGAGACATAGAAAAGTTCGCCATAAAACACACTGTGTTTCAACGCAAGCTTTTCTTCACGAAGCGGCTCGATGTTCCGGGCAGGCCTGATCTGGCTGTTATCACGAACGGACTTCTCTATCAGCTCTCACCGGAGGGGAAATGGCTAAGCCGGCCGGACCCGTGGAATCAAATTGACATGACCGGGATAAATTACAGGTTCAAGGAATACGACACGATACAGAGAGGAGTGCTAAGCCGCTATCTCGTTCTGCGCGGGGAGCACTATCTCGAACTGGGGCAGTTGGACCGTGCGGTCGGTTACTTAAAACGCGCGGAAAAGTTTAACCCCGGCTCCCGGTTCCTGCGCGCAAATCTCGGCGCGATATACATGAGGGTCGGCGACTTCAAGGAGGCGCGCAACCAGTTCGAGGCAGGCCTCGCCGGCGATCCTGAGAATGTCGAGACGAGCATAGACACAGTCGCGATGTACAGCAACCTCTCGTTCATCTACGGAGCGTTCGGCGAGGACGCCAAGGCGCTGAAGGCGATAGAAACAGCGGTCGATCTGGACAAAAAGAACGAGTTGCTACGAGTCAACTTGGGAAAAACATACTGGCATAACGACAACTGCTTCGACGCGGTCCGGCAACTCGAAATTTCGATTCGGCTCGGCATAAACGACGCCGGAGTGTACAATGTGCTCGGAATTTGCAACGAAAGACTCGGGCATTACAGAACGGCTGATAAATATTACGAGAAGGCGCTGGCTACGAACCCCGCGCTGCCCGAGGTTTACAGGGACTTTGGGATATTTAATGCGTATGTGATGGACAGGCCCGCGAGGGCGGTTGAACTTCTGAACACATATCTTGAGATCGCGCAGAATGTGCCGGACGAGGCGGAGATCCGGGCGAACATCGGATTTCTGAATCAAGGCATAGAGAAATACGAGGCGGCGATAGCTTCATTCAGGATGGCGCTGCTGCTGGGGGCGGACACGACGCCGCGAAAGGCCGCCGTGATAAACGGGGCGCTGGCCGTGTGTCTCGAGAAAGCCGGCAGGGCGGACGAAGCCGCCGCGGAATTTGAGAAAGGTCTTGCGGGAGCGAATGAGTATCCTCAGATATATGTGGACTATGCGGATTTTCTCGACCGGCAGAAAAAGACGCCTGGCCGCGCGCTGCGGCTTCTCGACAAGTATCTCGCTGCTGTTCCGAACCCAAAAGACAGAATCAGAGTCGATCTGATAAGAACGCGCCTGAAAACGAAAATAAAATAACCCGCGCTGTTACGCATAAACCCAATACGGTTCATATCGCCGCATTCGGGATAAAAGGCAAATAACGGATGGACCTGAGCGTTTCCATCGTCAACCACAGCAATCGCGAGCTGCTCGACGGTTGTCTCGCTTCCGTTCGCGCCGGAGCGGGCGAACTCGATTTCGAGACGATCGTTATCGACAACGTGTCCGGCGACGGCAGCGCGGCGATGGCGCGCGAAAAGTATCCGGAAGTCATTCTGATAGAGAATGAAAAGCGGCTCGGGTTCGCAGCGAACCAGAATCAAGGACTGCGGCGAGCGAAGGGCGAGTTCGTTGTATTGCTGAATAACGACACGGTTGTCGGGCCGGGCGCGCTGGAAAAGCTGGTTGCGTTCATGCGGGCGAACCCGCATGTGGGGCTGGCGGGGCCGCGACTCGTGAATCCGGACGGCTCGCTTCAGGAGTCCTGCTACCGGACGCCGACGCTTGGCGTTCTGCTGTACGACGCGCTTTTCATCAGTTCTCTGTTTCCGGGTCATCCGGCGTTCGGCGGATTCAAGCGCTGGGCGCACGACTCCGTGAGGGAAGTCCCGTCGATCAGCGGCGCGTGCGTGATGGCCCGCAAGGCGGCTGCGGATGAGGTCGGGCCGCTCGACGAGCGGTTTTTTATGTATTTCGAGGACCACGACTGGTGTCTTCGTTTTCGCCGCGCGGGCTGGAAGATATGTTTTGTGCCTGATGCCCGGGTCGTCCACTACGGAGGCGGCAGTGACGGGCTGCTCGGTCACGACCGGTTCGACATGTTTTACCGGGGCATGAACCTGTTTTACGAGAAGCATTACGGGCGCGCATCGCTCGCAGCGGTGGCGGCGCTGAATGCCGCAGGCGCGGCGCTGAGGATAGCAGGCTGGGGGGCGCTCGCCCCGTTCAGCCGCGATGCGCGGGTGCGGTTTCGCGAAAGAACGCCGTACTTCAAGCGCCGCATAGCTTGGTATCTGACCGGCGAAGGCAAAAAGAAGCGGAATTGAAGCCAAGCGTTCTCCGCCGGCGTATTTGTTCAGACGGCAGACCAGCGTGAGCCCCTATTAGATTCCCGGCCTATTGCGGCGTAAATTCATTTATTGAAAATCCGGCCTGACAATACTTTTATCAGCGAGTCAAATATTTTGCTGCATGTATTTCGTCACAATCGACGAAATGTGGTATAATCCTTTTTGCGTCAAAAAACGAATGGGCGGGGTTGTCATGGAAATAGACATGAAAGAGCGCGAGAGCGCCGTTGTTCTTAATCTCAAGGGAGATATAGATTACAATTCATATAAAGGTTTCAGCGCGATAGTGGCTGATTTGCTGGAAAAGAAGACCGCGCGGATAGCGCTTAACATGGCGGCGGTCACGCACATAGACAGCATGGGGCTGGGCACGATAACCAAGCTTTGGAAGACGGCCGATCAACAGGGCGGCGCGCTCGTTCTGGCTGAAGTGCCTAAGAATATAAGAAACATGATCAAGCTGGTCAACCTCGACAAACGCATCTCGATTTTCGACACGGTCGATGAGGCGTTGGCCTGACAGGCGTATTTTCTCCTCTGGAATATTATTTCAGGAAATAGGGTTCGCTGTGCGTTTTATTCAGTCGAGCAATCGGCGCGGGGGCCGATTTTATGCCAACGGTTATCCTGAAGTTTTTGCCGCAGGGAACAGGCTTGGGAGAAAAAGGCGGCCGGTTCACGCGGCGCCAATTCGAGGAAAATATGCCACGGACGCTCTTTGTTTTCAATGATTCGCTGTCGCAGAACGAAGAAGCCCTGAAGCGACTCGACAAACATGAATGAATAGTAATCGTCGAAATTTTCTATCGGAGGCTGAAAGTTGAATGCGTGTATGATATCGAGCCGCCCGCCGAGCCGCAGGTATGCGTAGTAGCCTTTGTCGCTCGCGTCGAAAAGAGTGATCTCGTCCTCTGTTTGAAAGGCGTTTTCCAGATTTTTGAAGAAGCTCATAGCTCCGGACCCGGCGCGGTTAGTTTCCCGGCGCGGTTTCTATTATACTCAAGGTAATGTAAAATTTACACCCGTCATACCGTCGATAAGCGGGGATATACAATATGGTAAGACAGGCTGTAATCGAACTTGAGAGCAAGGGCGGCGGGGCGATGGCGGACATAACGGAAGAAGTCGCGAGCGCCGCCGCTGAGTCGGGCATGACCGACGGGATAGTGACGGTGTTCGTGCCGGGAGCGACCGGAGGGGTGACGACGATAGAGCACGAGGGCGGCTTGGTGAAGGATTTCGGGGAATTGATGGAGAGGCTGGCGCCGCGCGGCGCGGAATACGCGCACAACGAGCGCTGGGGCGACGGGAACGGCCATTCGCACGTGCGCGCGTCGCTGCTCGGGCCGTCGCTGACGGTTCCGTTGTCCGGCGGGCGGCTTACATTAGGGACGTGGCAACAGATAGTATTCGTGGATTTCGACGTTCGGAGGCGCTCGCGCCGACTGATCGTACAGATGGTTGGAGAATAGAAAATGGAAAAGACAAAGAAAACGCAACTGCCGCTGGTGTCGTTCGTAGGACGCCCGAATGTCGGCAAATCGACAATTTTCAACCGGCTGATCGGGCGCCGGGTGGCGATCGTTGACGACACGCCGGGCGTGACGCGCGACCGCATTTTCGGCCGCTGCACGATCGCCGGCAAGCAGGTTTATATAGTTGACACCGGAGGTCTGACCTCGTACACGGACAAAAGCGAGATGGACGCGAATATTCAGAAGCAGGCGATGCTGTCATTCGAGGATTCCACGGTTTTGGTGTTGGTGGTGGACGCGCAGGCGGGGCTGCTGCCGGAAGATGAGTACGCGGCCAACATTCTGCGCAAGCACAAATGCCAGGTTATCGTGGCGGCGAACAAGGCGGACAATGAAAAGATGGCGGAAACCGCGTCTGAATTTTTCGCGCTCGGATTCGGGGCGCCGGTTCCGGTGTCCGCGCTGCACGGATTCAACATGCCGGAGCTTAAGGAGCGGATAGGGAAGTTTCTGCCGCCTACCGAGCGGCTGGAGGAAAGAGGGCGCGCGGTGCGGTTCTGCATGGCCGGGCATCCGAACGTTGGCAAGTCGTCGATCGTCAACGCGATACTGGGCGAGGAGCGCTGTGTGGTTTCGCCCGTGCCGGGAACGACGCGCGACCGAGTGGACTCGGAATTCACGTATGAAGGACGCCCGTTCGTGATAGTGGACACCGCGGGAATCAGGCGCCGCAAGCTTAAAATGGACAAGCTGGAGTTCTACAGTTCGACGCGCGCGCGAAATGCGATCGCGGAATCCGACGTGGCGATACTGGTGCTCGACGCCAAGGAAGGCATCATCGAGGGCGACAAGCGGCTCGTCGCTGAGATCATAGCGCTGAAAAAAGGGCTGGTCATAGCTGTCAATAAAATGGATCTGGTTGATGAGCCGGCGCCGGAGCGGTTCGTCAACTATCTGTCGAAGGAAGCCTCTTTTCTCAGGCACACGCCGGTGGTGTTCATGTCGGCGCTCAAGAGCGAGGGGATAGACGTGTTGCTCGACACGCTTGTGGATGTGTACGGGAGAATGAACGAGATGCTGCCGCACGAGTTGCTGAGGAACGTTGTTCTCGACGTGAGAGCGCTGTACTCGCCGCGTTCGCGCGGGAAGGTGTTCGGCGAAATCAAGGCGGTGCTGCACGACAGGACAAACCCGCCGCGCGTTGTGATTAAAGTGAACGACAAGGGCTTGTTCACGCCGGGATACATAAGGATGATCGAAAGCCACATAAGGAACTGTTTCGATCTGACAGGCGTGCCGCTGGACCTGTCTCTGTCGGCTCCGCCGCCGAAGAAGCGAAAGAAAAAGTAAAGTTTTTCCTTAATCCTTAGATACTATAGATACAGGCAGGCGCGCGGGCGCCGGCGCCGCGCGTTTGTGAAACGCCGCGCCCGGCTTTTGAGCCTGGAGGAAAAAAACAAATATGGCGATAGCATATTATTATCCGATAGTATTCGCAGTTGGCCTTATCGTCACTGTGCTGACGACGCCGCTTTTCATACGATTGGCATTCAGAGTCGGCGCGGTGGATAAGCCGGGTCCGAGGCGGGTGAATGTAAAGCCGATAACGCGGATGGGCGGCCCTGCGATGTTTCTCGGTTTCGCGGCGGCGTCGGTCGTGGCGGCGAGCGTGAATCTCGTGTCATGGCAATACATGTCAGCGGCGCTGGCCGGTTCCTTCATAGCGTTTTTGGTTGGTTTGTGGGACGACATCCGGTCGCTGCGCCCTGTGCCTAAGCTGCTCGGGCAGATCGCGGCGGGATGCGTCGCGTACGGGCTGGGAGTGCGAATAGAATTTGTCACCAATCCGTTCGGAAACGGAATGCTGCTGTTGCCTGAATGGATTTCGTTCGGCATAACTGTTTTCTGGCTGGTGGGAATAACGAACGCGATGAATCTGATAGACGGTTTGGACGGCCTCGCGGCGGGGATAGTGAGCATTGCGACGCTGACTTTTTTTCTTGTGGCGGTGAGCAGGGGGCAGACGGAGAGCGCGCTGATGGCGCTTGCGGTGGCCGGCGCCTGCGGCGGTTTTCTGCGCTGGAATTTCTATCCGGCGAAAACGATCATGGGCGATTCCGGGGCATATTTTCTCGGTTTCACGGCGGCGGCGCTCGCGGTGAATGGAGCGTTCAAAAGCACGACGGCTCTCACGCTGCTGATTCCTATATTCGCGCTCGGAGTGCCGATTTTCGACACTACGTTCGCGATTGCCCGCCGGATTCACGACCACAAGCCGGTCATGCACGAGGCGGACAAGGGCCATCTGCACCACAGGCTGCTCGCCTCCGGCCTGAACCACAGGCAGTCGGTTCTGGTCTGCTATCTGATCACGCTGGCGCTTAGCGCGGCGTCGCTCGCGATGATAAAACAATGGAAACTGGCGCTGTGCCTTCTGGCGCTGGTAGCAGCCCTGGCGTTGTTGCTGCTTTTCGTCGGAAAAGTCATCAAGCGCAGAAGGCCTGATGGAACGATGTATGGGAAACCAAAAATCGACAACGCCGGGAAGGCATGAAGAATGGATAAACAAAAAGGAAAGCTTAAAATATGCTCGGTGTTCGGGACGCGGCCCGAGGCGATCAAAATGGCGCCCGTGGTGCTTGAGGCGATGAAGCGCGAAAGCTGCGAGCATCGGCTGATCGTAACGGGGCAGCACAGGAAGATGCTGGACCAGATGCTGGAGCTGTTCGGGCTGAAGCCGGACTACGATCTTAATATTATGCTGGAGAGGCAGACGCTGACGCAGATAACGACGCGTGCGCTGGAGGGAATGGCGGAGGCGTTGGCGGACGCGAAGCCGGATGTGCTGTTGGTGCATGGAGACACGACGACATCGTTCGTTGGAGCGTTGGCGGGCTACTACGCGCAGATACCGGTGGGACACGTTGAGGCGGGCTTGAGAACAGGCGAGCGCTACAACCCGTATCCAGAGGAAATGAACCGGCGGCTGACAGATGCGATCGCGGACATATATTTCGCGCCGACGGTGTCGGCCCGAGAGCAATTGCTACGCGAGAACATTGAAGAACACAGGATATTCGTGACCGGCAATTCGGTGATAGACGCGTTGCTGATGGTGACGGAGCGACCCGAGCCGGACGGCCTGATTCCTGATGTTCCGAAGGACGCTCCGGTGTTGCTGGTGGAAGCGCATCGCCGCGAGAACCTTGGCGAGCCGATGAGCCGGATTTGCCTCGGGCTTAAGGACCTCGTTCAAAAACACAAAAAACTGCACATTGTTTTTCCGGTGCATCTTAACCCGGCGGTGAGGGATACAGTTTTCGGGATACTTGATGGCGAGCCGCGAGTTCATCTGCTGCCGCCGCAGGACTATCTGCCGTTCGTAATGTTGATGAAGCGGGCGAAGATTATTCTAACGGACTCCGGAGGCATCCAGGAGGAGGCGCCGTCGCTGAAGCGGCCGGTTCTGGTGTTGCGCACCGTCACTGAGCGGCCGGAGGCGGTTGCCGCGGGCGCTGCGATTCTCGTCGGCCCGGACCGTGAGCTGATTGTCGAAACAACCTCGCGGCTTCTCACTGACGAAGCGTTTTACGCAGAGGCGACCAGCGTGTCGAACCCCTATGGCGACGGTCTTGCCGCGCGCCGCACTGTCGACGCCCTTTCCTATTTCTTCAAACGATCGTCCGCGCCGCCGAAAGAGTTCGAGTTTTAATCGAAGAGAATTCCTCGGACTTCAGTCCGGGGTGCCCTCCCTTGGGGGAGGGCTGGGAGGGGGATAAAAAGAAAGGGAATAATCTGATAGAATAGGGATATGAGCGATCATGTGTTAA
>JBAYJY010000034.1:0-33442 GCA_041664945.1 bacterium
CGGAGATCGGGGGCGCGCCGATAGTGTCCAAGGGCGTAATACGGGTCGATCCGATATACATAGTGGAAGGCGACGTCGATTATTCGACAGGGAACATAAATTTTCCGGGAACGGTGGCGATCCGGGGAAGCGTGCTGGACGGATTCGAGGTAAACGCCGGCGGCGATGTGATTGTTGAGAACACTATACAGAGCGCGCGGGTGACGGCGGTCGGCGATGTGGTGGTCAAGCGCGGAATTCTCACGAGGGAGAAGGGCCTTGTCGCGTCGGAAGGCAACATTTATGCGAAATTCATAGAGAACTCAACCGTCGAATGCGAGGGAAATGTAATAGTCGAGACGGCGATACTAAACAGCAAGGTCTATTCTAACGGGCGGGTGATAGCGATACAGAACGACGGCGCGATAATCGGCGGACGCATAATCGCGTTCGACCGCATCATTTGCCGCAATCTCGGATCGACTGCGCACGCCGCGACCATCGCGCAGACAGGTTACCGGTTCGAGGTCCAGCACAAGTATCTCGATGGCCTTGCGCGTCTCCATGCCATCCAGAAACAGATCAAGGAAATTCAGAAGAATTACGAATATCTATCCGCCGCCAAGGCGAACGACATGGACAGGATCGGCAAGCTGCGCGGCGACATGATAAAGCTTATCCGCGTTCACGACTCGCTGAAGGAAGAGTTGATAGAGCTCAACAACGGGCGCATATTCAACCAGTTCGCCATGGTCGAGGTCGAGCAGACAATATATCCGGGCGTCAGCATATTGCTCGGCGACATCCGCCACGCGGTCAACAAGGAAGCGAGGTATGCAAGCTTCAAGTGGGACAGCGAGCAGAAAAACATTTATATGTCCTCGTTCGACGAGGTCGGGCAGGGGATACAGAAGAACGCCGCGGCGCGGGCGAAAACCGTGCTGATCATAGACGATTCTAAAGCGGTTCGCAAAACGCTGCGCATGATTCTTGAGAAGATAGGGTTGAAAGTCGTCGACGAGGCGGAGGACGGCCTGATCGGAGTCGAAAAATATAAGAAGCTTCGTCCGAGTCTCGTGACATGCGATATAATGATGGTCAACATGAACGGGGTCGAAACGCTGACGGAAATCCGCAAGGAAAATCCGAAGGCGCGAGTGGTGATGATCACGTCGATTCGCGACAAGAGCAAGATACTCGATTGCGTGATGGCGGGCGCGAGGGACTATATCCTCAAGCCGTTTGTGCCGAGCAGAGTCATAACGGTTATAAAAAACGTTTTGGAAAGCTGAAGAAATGAGCGATTCTTTTTTCACGGACGCCGAACTCGATAATCTCCGGAAGATATCCAAGGAGGAGATCGGCGAACTGATAGAGGAGCTAAAAGGGGAATCCGGCGCCGCCGGGGCAGCGGCGAATGCCTGGGCGGAGGCCGCGCATCGCAAGTTTCACAAAATAACGGGCAGCGCAGGAGTCGCCGGGCTAGTCGAAATCGGAGAGCTCGCGGCTGAGGCCGAGTCGCTGTCGGACCCGGAAAACGGGCCGCCCGACAAGAGCGCGTTCATTCGAATACACAAGATTGTCGGAAGCATCGAAAGGTTGCTTAAGGCTTGAAAATACAGTAGTTGCAGGAGGCGGAAAAATGACAGAGCGCAAAACAACGATGGAAGAACTCGAAATTGAACTCAGGCTGGCAAATTTCAAGCTTGAAGTTCTGCAGGATATAACGATGCTGCTGACGGAGTCGCTGGACCCGCGCCAGACGCTCGATTTCATAATGGACCGAGTGTTCTCGCTCGTCGAGATGGAGGCGGCGTCCGTGCTCGCGTTCGACGATTCCGGCGAACAGCTCGAATTCATCTGCGTGCGCGGAGGAAAAGAAGACGAACTGACAGGCTTCAAAATGGACGCCACGCTCGGAATCGCCGGCAAGGCGCTCGCCGCGGGTGAGCCGATCCTGCTCGAAGACGCTTCCGTCGATCCGGATTTCTTCAAGGAACTCGACGACATTTTCGGCTACAAAACCACTTCGCTGATAGCGGTGCCGATGAAGTTTGCAGGCCGCACGCTCGGCGTTCTCGAAGGAGTCAACATCGCATCCGACGAAGTGAAATCCGCCGCCAGCCTGATCGAGATTTTCGAGTGCCTCGCCTCTCTCATTTCCATGACTCTCGTCACCGCGCGCCTCATGGACCAGTTCGGCGTCAGCAAATTCGAATTGAAATAAACAAACCGGCCGGCGCGCTCCACAACAATTATCAATCGTTAAAATCAGAGTTATATTTCGCATAAATGAATTTTTATGATGGGCGCAGCATGCTGCGTCTCTTGGGCATAATGTCAGAAAGTCAGAATTTCTTCATCGGTTATAATTGCGCGGACTTTCCTGTCGCGATCTGAAGCGGGGATTTCGTCGTATAGCTGAATAGAGAAAGCGAGCGCTGTGAGCGCGGCGTCAGGGCGGAGCGACGCAGCGAATCTGTCGTAGAAGCCGCCGCCGTAGCCGAGCCGGTTTCCGCGCCGGTCGAAGGCGAGGCCGGGCAGCGCGACAAAATCCAATTCCTTTGCCGATAAGGGACGCAGGAACTCCGGTTTCGGTTCGGGGATGCCGAATGCGCCGGGCGCGAGTTCGGCGTCTAAATCCAAAATTTCCGAGGCGAACATTTCACGCTCCGGCATGCGGACGACCGGAACGGCGACTCGTTTGCCCGAGTCGCGCGCGCGCCGGATCATGGCGTCAGTGCGAACCTCGCTGCGGAACGAGACGAAGAACAAAACAACGCGGGCGGCTGCAAACGGCTCGAAGCCGAACAGTCGATTCTCGATAGCCGCGCTGCGTTCGGCGATCTGCGCCGTCGACAGCGCGTCGCGGGCGGCGGCGGCTTTGATTCTGAATTCTCTTTTCCCATGATCGGTCATACGGCGTCCTCCGGGAACGCATCGCGGAACATAGCAGCCGCGAGTTCGACATAGTCGAGGATGTCGCGAACTACGCGGGCGACGCGGACGTTCTCGTGCATGATGCGCACGCGGTCCTTGAGGTAAACGGCTTCGAGCGAGAAACTGCTCGGGTAGGGCGCGGTGCGGAACCGGTCGTAAGCGTATTCGCTTTCGAAAAAGATATCGGTCAGGCTGCTGTGCGGGTGCGTTTTAATTTTCGTTATGTTGACGTCGGCGGCGAAGAGCCTGAGTTTCGCCTGCATGATGAAGTTTTTAAGAGGCGCGGGCGCGGGGCCGTAGCGGTCCTGCATTTCGGCCGCGATCTCCTCGATTTTGTCCGGATCGGAAGCGCCGGTTATGCGCTTGTAGAAAGTCGTCCGGCGCAACTCGTCTTCTATGTAATCCCCGGGAATGTTGGAGTCGGCGTTCAGTTCCACCTCGACCTGTTTGCGGGCGCGCATCGGAACGCCTTTGATTCTTTCGACTGATTCCGCGAGCATTGTCGTGTACATATTGAAGCCGACCTCAGTGATGTAGCCGCTCTGCTCGCCGCTAAGTATGTTGCCGGCGCCCCTGATTTCGAGGTCCTTCAGCGCCAGCCGGTAGCCGGAGCCGAGTTCGGCGAAGTCGCGTATCGCGTCGAGCCGCTTGCGCGAGCGCTCGCTCAGGAACTGTTCCGGCCCGTGGAACAGATAGGCGTACGACTGCCTGTATGAGCGGCCGACGCGGCCCCGCAACTGATAGAGCTGCGCCAGCCCGAAGTTCTCTGCCGACTGCACGATCAGCGTGTTCACGTTCGGGATGTCCAGCCCGTTTTCGATTATCGTTGTGCTGACGAGGATGTCGAATTCGTTGTCCATAAAGCCGATCATCGTCTGCTCGATGGTCTTCTCGTCCATCTGGCCGTGGCAGACCGCGACGCGGGCGCGCGGGAATGCGTTTTCGAGAAAACTTTTAATTTTGTCTATGGAGGCAATGTCGTTGTGGACGAAATAGGCCTGTCCGCCGCGGGCGAGCTCGCGTTCGAGAGCGACGAAAAGCGAGTTGGTGTTCCACTCCTCTACGAAGGTGATGACCGACTTGCGTTCCTCCGGCGGCGTCTCGATCAGGCTGATGTCGCGCAGGCCGATCATGGACATGTTCAGGGTGCGCGGGATCGGCGTCGCCGTCAGCGTAAGAACGTCGACGGCGGTCTTGATCGACTTCAGGGCTTCCTTGTGCTTGACGCCGAAGCGTTGCTCTTCGTCAATAATCAGAAGCCCGAGATTTTTGAAGACGACGTCTTTCGAGAGCAGGCGGTGAGTGCCGATGATTATGTCGATGTCGCCGGCGGCGAGCCGCTTGACGATCTCTTTCTGTTCTTTTGCGGATTTGAAGCGCGATATGACCTCGACCGTGACGGGGAAGCGGGAAAGGCGCTCGCGGAAAGTCTCGCCGTGCTGGTGCGCGAGGATGGTGGTCGGGGCGAGCAGCGCGACCTGTTTCCTGTCGAGGGCGGCTTTGAACGCGGCGCGCACAGCGATCTCCGTCTTGCCGAAACCGACGTCTCCGTAAACCAGCCGGTCCATCGGCCGCGCCCTCTGCATGTCCTCGATCACTTCCTGAATCGACTGCTTCTGATCCTCAGTCTCTTCGAAAGGGAACGACTCCGAAAGCTCGTGCATGAAAATGTTGTCGCCTGAGAACGCATAGCCCTGAATCCGCTCGCGCTCCTCGTACAGCTTGTAAAGGAATGCGGCGAGGTCCTCGACTTTCTTGCGGACTTTCTGCTTGACCTTGCCCCAGCGCGCGGAGTGCAGCGGGTAGACTTTTGGCAGCGAGTTTTCGCCGCCGATATATTTCTCGATCCTGTCGAGTTGCTCGACGGGGACGAAAAGCGTGTCGCCGCGGGCGTATTTGATTCTGTAAAAATCCTTCGCCGCGCCCTCGCCGGTTTTCTGCTGGATCATTCCGTCGTAGATGCCGATGCCGTGATCGATGTGGACGACGTAGTCGCCCTCGCGGATGTCCTCCGGGGCCAGGATGGGGATTCCGTCCTTGGGTCGGCGGTCGCGGGCGGTTTTCTGAGGCGGCTGGCGCCGGAACATTTCCGAATCGGTGAACACGGAGAGGTCGCCGTCGCCGAGAGTGAAGCCGCCCTGCAGGTCGCCTTCGAGCGTTTGAACGGAGGCGATGCCCTCGTCCTCGAGAAACCGTTCGAGGCGTTTTTTGTATTTTGAAATGACGAACACGGCGCCGCGCTCTGTTTCTTTTTTGAGGCGTTCGGCGACAGCGGTCAGGTTCAGCGGCAGCGGCGGCAGCAGAGTCGCGGGAATGGCTGTTTCATCCTCGTCATCCGGCGAGAGCAGGGGATTCAGCGCGGCGGTCCGCATGCCGGACAGGGTTTCCTCTTTGAGGTGGATATGCAGATTTCCCGCCAGCTTTTGAGCGTCCGGGTAGTCGTTCCGTTCGAGCCAGCCGGCCGCCTCGGAGTCGAGCCGCGCGCGGACTTCGTCGCACTGTTGCTTGTTGACAACTATGCGGAAATCGAACCAGCCGTCTCGCAGCGGGTTGGCCGAAGCTCCGAAAACGTCCGGGTAGACGATCGCGCCGTCGAAATTGACGCCCCGCTCGACGAGAGCGCGGAAATCTTTTCTCAATTCCGAGAGGTCGCCTGAGGCGTCGCGAACGGAGGCTTCGAAGCAGGGGCAGGCGAGCAGTTCCGGAACTTTGGAGCTTGAGCGTTGCGTTTCGGCGTCGAAGGAGCGCATTTCCTCGATGGAGTTGCCGGCGAGCTCGACGCGGACCGGGAAGTCGGCCTGAGACGGGTAGATGTCGATCATGCCGCCGCGTATGCAGTATTCGCCTTCGTGCTCGACGGTTTTTTTGCGCTCGTAGCCGGAGAGCATGAGAGAGTCTTCGATCTGAGACATAGAGATCGAATCGCCCTGTTTGAGGCGGAGCGAGAGTGAGCGGAAGAGGTCCGGCGGCATGGTTTTGCGGGAGGCGCCGCCGGCGGTTGAGAGGACCCATTTGTTTTCGCGGTTGCCGCCGTTGTAAAGGGCGGAGAGGGCGCTCAGCCGTTTTCTTCGGCGCTCGCGAACGGCCGCCGTGTTGTTAAGTTCGCACAAGTCGTAGTCCGGAAACGGGATAAGTTCCCAATTGGCGGAGAGGCCTTCGAGTTCGAGAAGGCGCCTCATTTCGCGTTCGAAGAGGTTGAGGCGGTCGTCGTCCGGCAGAATGGTAAGCAGAGAGCCTTTGAAGTCTTCGGCGATCGAGAGACAGAACAGGAGAAGCGCGGCGCCCTGAGCCCCGGCGACGACTATGTCTTTGGGCGCGTTTTCGACAGCGCGCAGCGCGCGGCGTATCGCGCCGTGTTGCCTGAATGTGTCTAACAGGTTCATATGTTTCCCGTGACTCCGGCGCCGCATTGTCCAGCGCCGTTTAGCCTCCAACTAATACATTATAGTCCAATCGGGAATTATCGCCCTCAATGAAATAATTGGGAATGCGTTTTGATTTTATGTTTTGAGAAGCGACGCCGCTCAAATACTGAGCCCGCTTATCGCAGGCGCGCAGGCCGCCGGATCACTGTGGCTTGATTTCGAACACCTTAACGTCGGCCGCGGCGCTGTCTATGATATACAACTTGTAGTCGGCGTCGATGATGATCTGAGCCGGAGTGATGAACGGGAAGCCGAGATCGCCGTTGTCGATGTTCTCGCTGTTATTGCCTATGCGTTTGACGAGCGTTCCGAAAAGAGAGTAGGCGTCGAGCGAGTTCTGCTGCGGGTTGACGACCCATATATTCCTGTCGTAATCGACGGCGATGGAGTGGGAAGTGTTAGGAAATTTAATGTCAGAAAACCGGTCGTCGGATACGGGTTTCAACTGCTTCCCATTCTGCTCGAAGGGAAACACTGTTCTGGCGCGGGAGTCGAGAATATAGATGCGGTTAAAAATATCGATGGCGATGTCGGTGATTAGATTAAAGGGCGGCATGGAAGCTTTGGCGGCGCCGGGAGTTTGATCGCCTTCGGTTTCCGGCGGCCCGATGCGGAGGTCCTGAACTCCCTTTGCGTCGTAGCGCCGGAATTCGGTTCTCGCGCCGTTGACGAGCAGCAGCCTGCCCGCCGGATCGCAGATCGCGTCGGCTATGGAGTCGGGAAGCGGCGCCGGCGCGGTTTTCGGCTCGGCTGGTTTCCCGTTTTCGGCTATCTCGAAAAGTTGTTTCTTATGAACGAACCACACGTGGCCGCTGCAGGAGCAGACGCGGTCGCCCGATTCGAGCGGCTCGTCGAGTTGAAACCGTTTCCACGAGGCGCCGTTGTCGCGGCGATAGATATAGATGCCGTCCGGCGGCCCGGCAAGTATGTACAGGGCGTCTTCCTTGTCGCTCACCGTCATGGAAACAATGCGCTGGAAGAAGCCGATAGCCGGGTTATCCTTTATTTCGTAAAGGCGCTTTGGCGCGACCCACTCCGGCTCCGCGAGACAACGGGAGGCCAGGAATGCGGCGGACAACAGGGTCATGCAAATGAAAGCGATTGTTTTTTTATTCATAATAGTATTTTAACCAAAATTCGACATAGACTCAACCCATTGCCGTCTTCGCAAACAGCCGGCGAGTAAAACCGTTTACATATAATGACGCCGGGCAGGCCGATCTTACACGCAGCCGCGGCGCCGCATGGGAGCGGCATGGCGGCGTCTCCAAGGCCTTGCGTTTCCTAATGGCGGATTCGGGATAATTCAGGTATAATCGAAAAAAGGACGCAAAAGGGGAGCTATAAAATGGAAGAAAAGATCGGGCTGACGATAATCAGTCCGATGTACAACGAGGAAGCGAACGTCGAGAGCACGGCGGCGCGGATCAGCGAGGCGATGGCGGGAATGACGGAGCCGTGGGAGTTGCTGTTCGTCAATGACGGCAGCGTGGACGGCACGCTGGCGGCCGCGCGGGCTCTTGAGAAAGACCGTCCGTGGCTGCGCGTGATCTCATATCAGGAGAACGCCGGGCGGGGTAAGGCGCTGCGAACGGGATTCGCGGCTGCGCGGGGAGAGATTGTGGCTACGACGGACTTCGATCTGAGCTACAGTCCGGACCACCTGCGCCGCCTATACGATTATCTCCGGGCGCATCCTGATGTGGATATCGCGCTCGGATCGCCGTACATGCCCGGCGGAACGGTGCAGAATGTCCCGTTCGTCCGGCACGCGATCAGCCGCGTGGGAAACAAGGTTCTCAGTTTCGCTATGGGCGGCGCGTTCACGACGATCAGTTCGATTCTGCGCGCCTATCGGCGCGAAGCGCTGGAGTCGCTCGACCTGCGGGAGGACGGCAAGGAAATTCACCTTGAGATTCTCTCGAAAGCGTCGGCTCTCGGATTCCGGATCAAAGAAATACCGGCGCACTTGCGGGGCCGCAAAGCCGGAAAATCAAAATTCAAGTTCCGCATCACTTTTCTGACGCATCTGCTGTTCTCGTTTTACGAGCGGCCGATGATAATTTTCGGCGGCCTCGGACTGGTTCTGCTCGCGCTCGGTTTCGCCGCAGGCGTCTCGATCGCCGTCATGCGCTTTGCGGGAACGCTCAACCCGACGCGGCCCCTCGTAACTCTAATGGTGTTGCTGATTGTCGCAGGTTTCCAGGTGTTTACGCTCGGGTTCATCTCGATGCAGATAGCTTCGCTTCGCAAGGAAATATATAAGATACAGATGAATGACCGCCGGCTCGGCAAGCGCGTCCGCCGCGAAGAGGAAACGACGAAATAGGCTTTCGGTTTCAAACTATGAGAGCGATTTAATGGCCGACAATTTCCGGGAAGAAAAGTATGAGATAGAGGGGCGCGAGTTCGCGAAGAGATACGCGGGCGGCGCGGTGACTTTTTATTGCGACGGTCGCGAAGTCGACATAGTCGAATGGAACAGGCTGTTGAACGAAGTGAGGCCGATGTCGCTTGTGGAGAAGCACGGCAATCCGCTTGTGAGAATGAAGGAAGAGCGCCGGAGGCGGGCATTTCTGAAGCTTGCGGGGAATACCGCCGGGGCCGTGGCGGCCGATGTTGGCTGCGAGGAAGGCTGGTTGTCGGAACAGCTTGCGGGCGGCTGCGCAAAATTATACTGTATAGATATCGACGCCGGGGCGCTCGAACGCGCGCGGCGGCGGCTCGCGGGCATAACCGGCGGCGCCGAAACAATTTTTCTCGCTAACGACATAAGAAAGATAGAGCTTCCTGACGATTGTGTGGATGTGTGTCTCGCGTCGGAGGTTCTGGAACATTTGCCGCGCCCCGAGGAGGGCTTGGACGAACTGGTTCGGATCACGCGTCCGGGCGGCCGCATCGCGTTGAGCGTTCCGAACGAGGAGCTTGTGCTGGCGGCTAAGAGGGCGGTGCGCCTGGCCGGACTCGGCCGCAGCCTCGGCCCGCTCAGCGGCGGCATCGCCGTCGGCCATGTCCAGAGATTTACAATTAACAAGCTTCGCGAGCTTTGCGCCGGCAGGGTGCGGCTCGAAACGCTCCGCTTGAGCGCTCCGTTCTTTCTGAATATCTTCGCCGCCGGAACTCCGATCAAGAAATAGCCTTGCAACAAGAGGCTTTTCTGGCGAAACGGCGCATTGAATGAAACGTATTTTCAAACATATATATTTCTATATAGAGGAGTTCTAAATAATTTATATATCCACGCAATGTACAAAATTCCCTGTTTTAGTGGATATTAATAGAAACAACTTCGGACCAGTTTTGCTATGGCAAAAAAAACTGTAAAAAAACAGGCGACAAAAAAACCGTGGGGCGGCCGGTTTAAGGGCGGCGCGGATGCGGATGTCGAGGCGTTCACCGAGTCGGTGAGTTTCGACCGGGAGCTGGCGCTGTTTGACATCGCTCAATCGCTCGCTCACTCCGAGATGCTCGCGTCATGCGGGCTGATCACTAAAAAAGACATGAGTGAGATTCACGGCGGCCTCGGCGAAATCAGTGAAGACATAATCAGCGGCCGCTTCAAGTTCAAGCAGGAACTCGAAGACGTGCATATGAACATAGAAATGCGGCTTGCGGAACTGATCGGGCCGGCGGCAGGAAAGCTGCACACGGCGCGCTCGCGCAACGATCAGGTGGTCACCGACCTAAAGCTGTATCTGCTCGGCGTGTCGGAGGAAATCCGGAGCCGGATTCGGGTCGCGCAGAAAGCGCTTGTGGAGCAGGCTGAGAAGCACGCGGAGACAGTTATGCCCGGTTACACGCACACGCAGCGGGCGCAGCCGGTTCCGCTCGGCCACCACCTTATGGCCTACTTTTTTATGTTCGAGCGCGACGCGGGGCGGTTCGAGGATTGCGAGAAGCGGATGAACACGCTGCCGCTGGGGGCTTGCGCGCTTGCGGGCACTGCGCTGAAAACAGACCCGGCGCGGGTTGCGGGCGCTCTCGGGTTCGCCGCAGTGGCCGACAACAGCATGGACGCCGTGAGCGACCGGGATTTTCTGCTCGAGTTTCTCGCCGCGGCGGCGATCTGCATGAATCACCTGAGCCGCGCCTGTGAGGAGTTCGTGCTCTGGATGTCGTCCGAGTTCAGGTTCGTGTCTCTTCCGGATTCGCTCTGCACCGGCAGCAGCATAATGCCGCAGAAGAAAAACCCGGATGTGGCGGAACTGATTCGCGGCAAAAGCGGGCGCATAACCGGCAATCTCGTTTCAGTTTTGATGATGCTGAAGGCGCTTCCGCTGACATACAATCGCGACATGCAGGAAGACAAGGAACCGGCGTTCGACACCGCGCGCACACTCGCGGCATCGCTTAGCCTGTACGGGAAATTAGTGCGCGGCGCCAAGTTCGACAAGAAGCGGCTCGCGGCCGCGGCCGGAACCGGGCTGATCAACGCGGTCGACCTGACGGATTACCTTGTGTTGCGCGGAACTCCGTTCCGGCAGGCGCATGAAATAGTTGGCAAGCTTGTTTTGTATTGCGTCGAGGGCGGCAAGGAGTTTCGCGACCTGACGATGGAGGAGTTGCGCGCGGCGTCGCCAAAGTTCGGCGACGATGTTTTGCCGGCGCTCGAGCCGGCGGCGGGTCTCGAACAGAGGAAGGGACCGGGAGCTGCGTCGCCCGCCTCGGTGCGAAAGCAGATCAGGAAGGCAAAAAGAATATTGGAGCGGGAAGCGTAATGGATTTTTCCGCATTTATGAATTTTCCGACAGACCTGACTTGGCTGGAAATGGTCAAGGCGGTCATTGAAATAGTTATCATCAGCGTATCGTTTTACTTCATCATAGTGTTTTTGCAGGAGACGCGGGCGGTGGCGATACTGCGCGGACTCGGGCTCTTTCTTATCTTCGCGGTGGTCGCGGGCGTGCTGAAGCTGGACACGATCTTTTTCATAATAAAAAGTCTCGGCGCGGTGATAGTGGTGGCGTTGCTGATAGTGTTCCAGCCGGAGTTGAGGCGGGCCTTGGAGTCGATAGGGCAGCGCGGTTTCTGGCAGCGGCGATTCGCGGGCCTGGAAAAAGAAGACGTCATCAAGTTGATCCATTCTCTGATAGTGACGCTTGAGGATTTGTCCATAGTGAAAATGGGCGCTTTGATAGTGGTGGAGCAGGAGACGCGGCTGGACGAATATACGAGATCGGGGACTGTGATAGACGGAGCGTTGACGCCGGAACTGCTGAAGACGATATTTTTTCCGCACACGTTTCTGCACGACGGGGCGCTGCTTGTGCGAGGCAACCGGGTGATGGCGGCCGGCTGTTTTCTGCCGCTGTCCGAGAATCCGCAACTCGCGCAGGACATCGGCTCGCGGCACCGCGCGGCGCTCGGAATCACTGAAGTCACGGACGCCGTTTCGCTCGCCGTCTCCGAGGAGACCGGCTACATCTCGCTCGCGCACAGCGGAAAACTTATCCGCGATATCAAGCCGGACGCGCTGCGAGAGCTGCTATATTCGATTTTCGTGCCGCAGGGCACCGGTTTCTCTTCGTTCTTCGGAGGCCTGCAGAAGTAATATGAAAAACTTCTTTGTTCACAACTATAAGATAAAAATCATATCGGTTCTGTTGGCGACCGGGCTATGGTGGTTCGTGTATGTCAGCCAGAATCCGAGACTCAGCGCTTCGTTCCCGGTGACGATTAAATACGAAAATCTCGCGCCGGAATTCAAGCTCGAAACTGAAACCAAAACTGTGCGCGTGGAACTGCACGGCGATTCGCGGTCGCTCGAAAATGTAGGGCCGGAAAACCTGCAGGCAAGCGTGGACCTCGAAGGTCTGGAAGAAGGCAGCTACCACGTAGGGATCAAAATTAACAACAGAACCGGGTTGAGGATGCAGATCCGGACGAAAACGGTGGACGTAAGGCTCACGCCGCTCAAGAAAATCGAGCTGCCGGTGGCGCTGAAACTCAGCGGCGAACTGAAGGAAGGCTACAGGCAGGGCGAGGTGACGTATAAACCGATGTCCACGGCGGTTTACGGAGGCGACAGCGCTCTGAAGATCGTGGCGAAGATCGTGGCGGCTGTTGACGTTGGCGGCAGCAAAAAAAGTTTCCGCACGCGGGCGGCGCTGCGGGCGCTCGACAGCGCCGGAGCGACAGTTCCCGGCGTTCATTTGTCGCCGGACACGGTTATGGTTTATGTCGCTATCGAGAGCGCGCAGGGCAAGCCCGCGCCGGTTACGATGCGCTTTAAGGACCCGGAAGCGCAGGCGAATTATCCGACGGCAGATTACTATCCGCGCGAAGTTCTGCTGGGCGGCGATCCTGAAGTTCTGAAAAAAATCAGCGCGGTGTATACAGAGGAATTCGATCTCGGGCAATGCGCGGCGGGCGGCTCCTATCAGGTGAAACTTAAACTGCCGCCTAACGTTACCGCCGACTCTGAGCAGATCACCTTTTCGTGCGATCCTGAAAAAGGTTTCAGCCGCACGTTTTCAGTGGTCCTGCGCGCTATTAATCTCTGCAGCGGCTGCGATGCGATAATTCAACCGGCTGAAATCAACGTGACTGTCACCGGCCGGCCGGATGTCGTCAACAGCCTGACCCAGGCGGGCGTCACGGCGTCGGTGGACCTGCTCGGCATGAAGCCCGGCGAGCGCGAGGTTTCGCCTTATGCGCATCTGAATAAGGCTAACGAGCAGATCAAACTGGAATACCCGACCGCGCCGGTTAAAGCGGTAATAACTAAATCTGTTAAATGACGCCGAATGACGGCGTGAAAATATAGATGTTTATAAAGTCTTCAGATAACAGACATATAGGTTGGGCGGGATCGTTTGTGGATTCCAGCGCGTTTTCCATATCCGGCCGCAGGCCAAAATAGAACAGGGGAATATCAGCCATGCCGAAATCAACAAAAAGCCAGCAGAAAGTGCGTTTCGGAACGGACGGAATCCGGGGCGTCGCGAACATAGAGTTGACGGCGGAGGTGGCGCTGATGGTGGGGCGCTGCGCCGCGCACTACATGTGCAATGTTAAGAACGGATCGCCCGGCCGGGTGATGGTGGGCAAAGACACGCGCGTTTCGGGCGACATGATAGAGGCGGCGCTCGTCGCCGGCATATCGTCAGCCGGATGCGAGGCGTGGCGCGTGGGCATCACGCCGACGCCCGGACTCGCGTTTCTCACAAAGGCGCTGAACGGAGACTGCGGGATAATGATCTCCGCGTCGCACAATCCCGCCGAGGACAACGGCATAAAGGTTTTCTCGGGCGAAGGGCTGAAGCTTGAGGACGAAGACGAACGCGCGATCGAGGGGCTGATCGGGCGCGGGCCGAACGCAATCAAGGTTCCGTCCGGCGACAACGTTGGCGCCTCGTTCGACAAGGGCAACATGGCGGTGAACTATATAACGCACGTGAAGCGCGTGCTGCGCGGCGTGTTCATTGAAGGCAAGATTGTGGTCGACTGCGCAAACGGCGCCGCGTCGCGATACGCGAAGCGGATTTTCAAGGACGCCGCCGAAGAGGTCATATTCATAAACGCCGACGAGGACGGCCGCAAGATCAACGTGGATTGCGGCTCCACCCGGCCGGACAAGCTCGCGCGCAAGGTGCTGAAGCACGGCGCGGCGCTCGGGTTCGCTTTCGACGGCGACGCCGACCGCGTGATTTTCATAGACGAAAAGGGCAATATCGTGGACGGCGACCAGATCATGCTGCTGTGCGCCGGAAGGATGATCGCGGAGAACCGGCTGCCAAAAAAAACGGTTGTGACGACGGTGATGACGAACATGGGTTTCGAGCGGGCGCTGAAAAAAATCGGCGGAAAGATGATCCGCACCGGAGTGGGCGACAAGTTCGTGCTGCGCGAGATGGCGGCGGGCGGCTACAACCTCGGCGGGGAACAGTCCGGGCACATCATTTTTCTCGATCTCACCACGACCGGCGACGGGCTGCTCACCGCCGCGCAGACGCTTAAATACGCCGCCGCGGACAAAACGCCGTTCTCGCAGCAGACCAAGATGAAGCGCTCCGCGCAGTTTCTGAAGAATATCCGCGTTCCGAACCGGGACGCTTTTTATGAAAACGCGAAGATACAGAAAAAGGTGGCGGAGATCGAGAAGCGGCTTGGCGCCGACGGCCGCGTGGTTGTCCGCCCGTCCGGCACGGAGCCGCTGATCCGCGTCATGGTCGAGACCTGGGACCGCGAACAGGCCGAAGCCTGCACGGACGAAATTCTCGAAACCGTCCGCAAGGAACTGAAAGTCGATTAAAGGCAGTAGCGAGCAGCGAGTATCGAGTAGCGAAGGAAAAGATTGTCCCCGAGGCGAGGATCATACTGCAAGAATAAAAGAGAATATTGAATATCGAACAAGGAACCGCAGAATTACGAAGGAAACAGGGATAGAAGTTTGGGATTGGCAGTTGAGGAATAGAAAAAGATAATACTCCAGATAAATATTTCATTGATATCGGAATAGAGTTCGGGATTGCTTCGTCGACAAAAAGCGTCTCCTCGCAATGACGGCGGGAGGCGGATTTGAAATGCGGCCTTGCAAAAAATGTGTTACGCATTGGCAATAGAGATTCGGCAAAACAGTTTTTAGAATTGCGACAGCGCTAACACGCTCCCTGTGCAGATTACTTTTCCACCCTGCGGATGAATTCCGCAACCCGCCGGAAATATTCATTTCCGGCAGTTATGTATGTGTTGTTGTGGTCTGCGCCCGGTATAGGATAAAACTCTTTGGGTTCCGTAGCTTCTTTGAACAACCGCTGCCCGTGAGAGATCGAGATCATCGTATCGTTTTCGCCGTGTATTATCATCTTCGGCGCTTTTATACTGCCGATCTTGCTTATGGAATCGAACTTTGTGCATATTAATTTCTTTAAATGCGGAATGGGAAACAACTCGCCCGCTATTTCCGGCATGCTCGTGAAAGTGGATTCGAGAATCAGGGCATCGCACTCCGCCCCGGACGCCACATCCACCGCCACCGCGCCGCCAAGCGAGCGGCCGAACACGATGACTTTTTTATCCGATTTTCCGAGCCTGCGCCGCAGTTCCTTCATAGCCGCCCGCCCGTCCATGTACAGGTTTTTCTCATTGGGACTGCCTTCGCTTTTTCCATACCCGTGATAGTCGATAATGAAAACGTCCACACCAGCCTGGTTGCGCAACTGGATTATATTGTCCAGCCTATCGGATATGTTCCCGGCGTTACCATGAAAAAATAGAATAACTGATTTCGCGCCCTTGCTCGGCACATACCAGCCATGCAGCTTCACTCCGTCTTCCGCTCTGAAATAAACGTCCTCGAATTCAATGCCAAAATCAGATGGCAGCCCTGTGAACTCCCGCGAAGGGTAATAGATAAAATGATTTTCCAGAAACGGAATCCCTATTATTATAGCGATTGAGGTAACAGCGGCGATACATATTAAGCCGAATATCACCAGTTTTGCTTTTCTGTTTAAATTGCTATTGCTCATTATGAAATTAATCACAGGCTATTCTTATTTGAGTGATTTTCCATTTGCCGTCAATCTTCTCAAAAAAATGGCTAATCCCGCCGCAGCAGTCGAAGCCGCCTATATATACTTCATACCCTTTATCTGTATGGGTAATGGTCCTTTTGCTCAAAAATACTTCATGTGGAGTATCGCATTTCGGAAG
This sequence comes from bacterium, assembly GCA_041664945.1. Lineage (GTDB taxonomy): Bacteria > UBP15 > UBA6099 > UBA6099 > UBA6099 > JBAYJY01. The sequence goes on from JBAYJY010000034.1 coordinate 16,002, forward strand.
TTCATCGCGGCAATTCGCGGACTCGCTACTGTAGCAGGGAAACCTTCCCTGAATACAAAGTTTCCCCCAATCGTACACGCTATCGCCACAATACGAAACTGCCAAATCCGATACAAGATCCATAACATCCTTATTATTTCTACCGTGTACTCCTTTGTAAATAATGTCATCGCACCAGCCATCGAGCTTAACTTTTTCGTTCAATAATGAAAACAAGTACTTGTCAGCATTTTTATTATGATTGTTTTCCTGTATTTCATTATCGGAAAAAGATTTGATACAATCTTTTTCTACTCGGGAATATATATTATCCAGAATTTTATAAATGTCAGCGCAATCCGATGATTTCTCCAAATACTCAAAAGAAACCCAGCCTTTCGGATTAGACAATAATATCCAGTCATTATCATTTTTGCGCTTTATGGTTTCAGTTGCCATTACACATCTTCCATCGCGGAGCAGATTGAAAACACTTTTATTAAGCGAGGGACCGACTCTCAAGTTAAGTCTCTGATCTTTAAACTTCATTTTCACAATATAGGCTGTATCTGCATGAGAGGAAACAGGACATGATACAAGTGCAAGAAGAAGAACAAAAGCTGTGGTTGTTGATATTACGCCCCGAAAATTCGCGCAGAAATAAGCCATATTCATCACATTTTATAAAAATTCATTCCCATTATCTTCAATTGCTTGTTCACTATAATTATGACAGTAATAAAGAAAAACCACAAATTACAGATTTCCATTAATTGTCATCGTTTTACGAAGCGTTGCGCATTCTTATTGTCAAATTGCCAGGTCAGGCAGCGTAAATATCCATGTCCCTGTTTTTCGCCAGTATGTTTTCTTCCCAATGCTTGTAATAATCCGGATTTAAATATCATTATATGATGAAACGAAACGGCGGTTTAGATCGGCGAGGCAAAGGATCCGGAAATGATAACCAACATCAAGAGGGCGGCGGCGACAACGATTGTGATTCTGGCGGTTTTGGCGGCGTTCCAAGCGCGGGAGTTGGTTGCGCAGGCGCAACAGCCGGCGGCGCCTGCTGCCGCTGCCGAGGCGGCAGGCTTCCGCATCGTGCCGGTCTGGTTTCACGTGCATTCAAAATTTTCCGGCGATGACGGCAGCGAATCCACAACGAACATAGCGGAATGGCTGAAGGCCCGAGGCTATATGGGCGTCGTTCTCACCCCGCATTCCGACGGCCTTTCGTTTCCGGCTTTCAAGGCGGAAGCCGAAGCCGGGAATTCTCACGATTTTATTGTGGTCACGGGCCGCGAGATCTCTACTCAGAACGATAAAGAGTTCACCGATCTTGTGATGTGCCACCTGAACGCGATCAGCGATTCGGACGATCCGCCGGCGCTGGACCGCAAATACCGAAGCGAACTGCTGCCGGGTCTGATAAAGGAACTCGACGCGGAAAACGCGGTTTATATCTGGAACCACCCGTGGGCCTGCAAACAGTGGGAACAGTATTCCGGAATGTTCAAGGGGATCGAACTTTTCAACGACATCGGAGTCGATTATCAGTCGGGGAAAAACTACAATTTCAACACCGGCATGTATCTGAGCGGCCTGAAGCGCGGCGAGAAGCAGTTCGTTGTTTCCGGTATAGACATGCACACGATGCTGCAAGCGACGCTCGGCGATTTCACGACTTACATTTTCCCTGACGAGTTCAATCACGATTCACTCGTGTCCGCGATTCGCAACGGATACACCGTCGCAGCGTTCAACGCAAAGATCAATTCGCTGAATATGAGGCCGTCACTGGCCCCGGTCGCGACCGCAGGAAATGCGTTCGGGATCAAAGGCTCTGTCAGCCTGAAAATGGCTGGCGGCCCCAAACCGTCGATTGTGATTTACAAAGGCGGCGAGAAGTATATGACGCAGTCTCCCGCGATTCTGACGCGCGCTTCGAAGTCTTCCAAGGGATACTCTCAGTTCGAGTTTTCATTCGGAGACAAGCTGGCTCCGGGCGAGTCGGCGTGTTACGCGTTTGAAATTCCGCACTATATGTTCTCGTCGCCGTATTGTTTCGAAGGCGGGAAATAGAGTCATAGGGCGTGGCATTGGGCGCAGCATGCCGCGCTCCTACAAAATATCCATCTCTTATTTGTTATCAGCGCGATAAATATCCGCGCGCTTGAACATGCGGTAAATCCGCGCTATCATCATAATTAATAAACATATCCTTAAATTGAGCGGCGGAGTGAGAGTATGAGCGTTAAAAGCTCTTATCCGGAAAGCGGTTCGGTCTCCGACTTTGAAGTCGACGCGAAATGGTTTCTCGCGAGAGGCTGGAGAGGCGTATTCTTTGTTGTCATAGCGGTGATTGTCGTTTTTGTGACGTTCAACTCATTGTCGGCGATTTTCAACAGAGAAATGTATATTCATGCGTTCGGAACGGAACTGCGTTTTCAGCCGATAAACCGGAGGGTCGAAGCGTCGGCGAGCTGGATTGTTCCGCTTGTGATTTTGGGTGTATGCACGGTGTTAAACAGGGTTGTCGCTAACGCGGTAATGAAGAAAATCGCGAGTCTCGAAAGCAAGAAGAAGGCGTTCGACGCATTTGTATACTTCGGAGAATGCCTGTCCATATTGACGCTGAAATTTTCGGGCGGCGTCGAGTCGCCGATGTATTTGTACTTTTTGGGGCACATAGTGGCGTTGAGCTCGGTGGTGACCTCGAAGACGCTGGCGAAGCACATCGTGTTTCTGAGCGTTATGTTCGCATTGCTCGCGGTGTCCGAATATTCGGGGCTGATAGCGCACACGGATTTGACTTCCCCGCCGATATTTTTCTACAGGTCGCCTGAGTACGTCTATATAATAACGCTCGGCGTGATCGGATACATGACATACATCGGGGTCAGTTCCTCCAACATATTCAGGAAATTCTTCGAGCGGGAAAAGGCGCTGGACATGGCCTTGAAGTCGAAAATGGAAGCAGACCTGTATCTGGATCTGATGTCTCACGATATAACGAATTACAATCAAACGATACTCGGGAACATAGGGTTGATAGAGAGAATGAAGCTGTCGGACGGAAGGCAGGAAAGGTATCTCGGCATCTGCAAGCGGCAGGTGGAGAAAAGCGAGAAGCTGATAAGCAAAGTAAAGGCGTTCGCGCAGGCGAGCGCGATCGAGGAGGGCGATTTAATGCCGGTGGACATAGACTCGGCGATAGCGGAAGCCGTGGACAAGGTCTGCCTGGATTATCCGGAGAAAACGATACATGTGGCATGGGAGGAAGCTGCGGGAAGAATGGTTCGGGGGGACGAATTGCTCGTCGCCGCGTTGGCGAATGTCATGGAGAACGCGGTCAAGCATTCGAAGCGCGAAGAGACGCGGATTGAAATCGGCGTTTCGAGGCAGCCTCGCGGCGCGCGGAAATTTTGGGAGATAAGAGTTCAGGATGATGGGCCGGGAATACCGGACGAGCTGAAGGAAAAGATTTTCGAGAGATACACGAAAATCGGTTGGGAAAAAGCGACGGGGCTTGGCTTGGCGTTGGTAAAGGCGGTTCTGGATAAATACGGGGGAAGCGTGCGCGCCGAGAATCGGGTCGAGGGAAGTCCCGATGCCGGAACAGTTTTCATCATAGCTATTCCGGAAGCGTAAGGAGAGTGGGCATGAGATTTTTCATAGTGGAAGACGAGCCTGATGTCGCGGAGATGTATGCCGAAGCCGTCAGGTTTTGCGGCCATTCCATTTTGGGAATCGCTTATAACGGAGTTGAAGCGGTTGAGCAGTACGCAGGTTTCGTCGAGCCGCCGGACGCCGTCATTCTCGATCACCGGATGCCGTTGAAGAGCGGACTCGAAGTCTGCCGGGAAATGATCGCGATGAATCCGCGCGCGTTGATCATCATGGCGAGCGCGGACGAGAGTGTGGAACGCGAGGCGCGCGCGCTGAACGTCGCCTCATTCAAAAAGAAGCCGTTCACCATAGACAGATTGATCAATAACATCGACAAACTTGAGAGTCGTTTGGCCAGAAAATAAATCCCTATAAAAAAAACCGTGTTGACGCAACTCGGACTGATGCTCATATTGCCGAATCCGGGTTAATGTCGCGCTATTTTTTTTGTGCGTTATAATATCCGATAACAAATTTGACGCGAAGGGAGCGGCTAATGAAAGATGGCAACGGAGACGCGGGCAACATATCGAGAAGAGTTTTCATCAAGAGCGCGGCGAAGACGGTCGCGGGACTGGGCGCTCTGCCGTTGATCGGCGAAACGGCTTTAGGGGCGGATGCGGCAGGGGCCGCTGCTGCCGGAAAAGACGCGCGTGTGTGCCTCGTGCAGTCGAAGACGCCGATAGTAAAAGGCGACGAAGCGAAGGCGATTTTCAAGCGCATGCTGGACGAAGGAGTGAAAAACATTGCCAACGGCGGGAACGTCGATAAGTATTGGCGCGCCTCGTTCAAGCCGGACGATCGGGTTGCTATAAAGGTAAACGGATTCGGTTACAAAGGGAATTGCGGCTCGCTGCTCGCGGGGGCGATCTGCGAAAGGCTCAAGGGCGCGGGCGTAAAGCCGGAAAATGTCGTAATTTATGAAAACAGCGACGGAAGCCTGAAAGGCTCCGGATACAAAATTAATTTCGACGGTCCCGGTTTCCGCTGCTATGGGACGGACCGCGTCGGCCACATGGAGAAGGCGATTAAGTCGGGCGCCTGCGAGGCCCGCTACACGAAGATACTCGAACGCTGCACGGCCCTGATCAATATGCCGACATTGAAGTCGCACAACATGGCCGGCGTGACGATAAGCCTGAAAAACCACTACGGCTCATTCAGCAACCCCCGCGATTATCACGGCAACGATTGCGACCCGTTTATCGCGGATATTAACACGGCCGATATCATTCGCAATAAAACGCGGCTGGTGGTTTGCGACGCGGTGAAGGTTTTGTTCTGCGGCGGTCCGGACTGGGTTCCGGCGTGGACGGCGGATTTTAACGGGATACTCGTCAGCGCTGATCCGGTGGCGCTGGATTCCATAGGTTATAAGATAATCAAAAAGCTACGCAAGGAATCGGGGATAAGGCCGCTGCCTTATAATCCGGAGCCGAAACAGATCAAGACCGCCCAGAAGAACGGCATAGGCATAGCCGACGTGAACAGAATCGATTTTCAGCAAATAATGGTGTGACGCGAATAATATTATGAAATGAAGACGGAAGGGGGCGACTGGCAAATGGGATGTTTGGCTATCGGATGTTTCGGGGCTTTGCTGGGACGAATCGCCGTTCTCACGCTATGGATAATCGGCTGGTTCGGCCACGCGAGAATAGGTTTTATCTGGCTTGTCGTCGGTTTTTTGTTCGCGCCGTTGACGGTGATATGCGTCGGTTGCGTCAACAACTTTTTTCAAGGCCATTGGGGATTCTGGCAAATCGTGGCGCTTGTATTTTGCCTGATGTCCGATCTCGGCGGAAACGGCAGTTCTGCCGCGAAGTCGAGAAAGCGGCGATGAGCCCCGGTTAAATAGCTTATACGCAATCTGCTGAATTTTACCCGATCAGCTGAGTCTGGTGATTACGGGTTGTTTGCGATCCGGCGTCTTTTTGAATTTGTATTTCGGATAGCCGAGAGTGAAAAGAGTATGCATTTGGCGGTTCCCCGGAATTTTGAGCGCGCGCTTCACCACTGAGGGCGCCCCTATGGCGTAGCCGCTGATGCACACGCCCATTCCCATTGAGTAGGCGAGCATTCTCATCGCTTCCTGAGAAGTAAGCGCCGAATCTTTTCCGAGAATATTTCCTTTTGAACTTGTTATGGCTATCACGCACGGAGCGTCGTGGAATATCGTGTCGTTATCGGCGTTGTATTCGGCCACTTTTCTTTTCATGTCGGAAATTGATCGTTTCAGATAAGCGCCGAGTCCGGGGTTGAAAATCGAAATTATTTTAATCACCGGCGCGCGAAGCGCGAACAGCAGCATCCGGTAATGCGCGACAAGTTGTTTTGAGAGATCGGCGATGATTTTCCGGTCGGCGATGACAATGAACTGCCTGTCCTGCGCGTTGTGTTCGCTTGCCGCCATTGCGCCCGCTTGAAGAAGCTTTTCGAGAGTTGCCTCAGGAACCGGCTTGTTCAGATAATGCCTTATCGTTCTCATCGAGTAAAGCAACGCTTCAACAGAGTTGGCGCCGGGCAGGGCGCCCGTATCTAAAGTCTGAAAACGGGACATGTCCATGCCGCTATGGACGATGGCGCCGGCGGGACATATCGACACGCAGTGTCCGCATTCGGCGCATTCTTTCTCGTTAACAACGCTCGGCGCCTCGCCGTTTTTTCCCTCGGCAAAAACATGGCTCTCGCAGCAAATCGCTACGCAAAGGCCATCCCGAAGGCACTTCTGCGCATCAATCTCAATTTTGCCCAAAACGGTTATCCTCTTTCACGCTTATCGCTCAAGCGATTTTCATAGCGACACACATATTGCGTTTATTATAGACATACAGGAACATTTGACGCAAATATTATATTTCGCATTAACATAGTGGATTTCGCGGCAAAGCCGTTACAAGCGGCGTTATTTTTTGTTGCTCATCAAATAGATTTTTAGAAGGTCGATCGGGTGAAGGAGCGTCTTCCCGTTGCCTTCCTCGTCCCATACGCGTTTATAAAAATCGCATTCCTTGCAATCACTTATCTTCGATGCGTAGCTCCCGCAGCCTTTCCCCTTGCACATGGTTCCCGCTATTACCCAACACGCTCGCCCTCCGTTGACGCCTTCGTGCACTTCATCCATTTGCGTGGTGGAAGCTGTCGGGCATTCTCCCTCCGCGCCGACATTTTTTCCGCCGGGCTCCCGGCCGCATTTCATAACTTCCCAGCAGTTTAATTTTTTGTCCATAATAAACTCCCTCACAATTACAAACAACCAATTTCTACTTTGTGTTCCTTGGCGGCATTAATATACGCGTCGGCCAGCTCCGCCTTTAAGCTCTTGTCATTGTTCGCGCATTCGATTATATTCAAAGTCTCATATCCTAAAGGCGAGGCTCGGAATCCGGATAATATAGTCGCGCCACAAAGATGAAAAGAGGTTGATTCGTATGTTTTCATGGCTCGTTCCGCAGGAAAAGAAATTTTTCGACTTTCTCGAACAGTACGCGGATTTGACGCGCGAATGCTCGGAAAAGATGATTGAATTGTTCGCGGACTTCGGCAACAGAGAGGCGAAGTACAAAGAGATAAAGAGCATCGAAAGCAGGGGCGACGACCTGATGCACAAGATAGTGGAAGAGCTGAACTCGACATTTATTACGCCGATAGACCGGGAGGACATTCACGAATTGGCCAACCGGATGGACGACATTCTCGACTTCAGCGAGGGCGTGGCTGAACGCGTGATGATGTTCAAGCTGACAGAACCGACGCAGACTCTGCATGACTTAGCCGACATACTGCACCAGTCGGCGAAGGAGCTTGCGGCGGCCATGCCTATGATGCGTACACATAAGAAGTGGAAGGAAATGAAAGTTCATCTTGTGGAGATAAACCGTCTTGAGAACGTGGGCGACCGGATCATGCGAAATACGCTCGTCGAGCTGTTCGAGACGAAAGACGCTGTGGAAATAATAAAACTGAAAGAAATCTACGAGTGCATGGAGGAGGCCATCGACAGGTGCGAGGACGTGGCTGAAATCCTCGAAAATCTCGGAGTGAAGAACGCATAAACCAGTGGAACAAACCTCATTCGCATTCATTGTATTCATAGTCGCGGTCACGCTGTTTTTCGAGTATCTGAACGGCGTTAACAATGCGGGGAACTCGATAGCGACAGTCGTGTCGACGCGCGTGTTGTCGCCGAGAGCGGCGGTCGGACTCGCGGCGTTTTTCAACTTCGCCGCCGCTTTCATATTCGGGGTAAAGGTTGCCAACACCGTCGGCAAGGGAGTCGTTGACCCCGGCTCGGTGACGGCGCTCGTTATATTCGCCGCCGTGATAAGCTCGTCGCTGTGGGTTCACTTCTGCACCGTGTACGGCATACCAATCAGCGCCTCGCACGCGCTCATCGGCGGCCTCATCGGCGCCGCCGCAATGAGCAAGGGTTTCGGCGTCCTCAAGATCGCCGGCATTGTTAAGATATGCTCGTTCATTTTCATAGCGCCGATGCTGGGGCTTATTTTCGGTTTCGTGAATATGATAGTCATCTACTGGCTGTTCAGGCGCGTTCACGCGCAGAAGGTGGACAAGATATTTCGAAAGCTTCAACTCGTTTCCGCGGCGCTCTACAGCCTCGGGCACGGGACGAACGACGCGCAGAAGGCGATGGGGATAATAGCGATCCTTCTTTTTTCGACCGGCAGGCTCGGAGCGACATTCTACATCCCCTGGTGGGTGATACTGGCTTGCCACGCCGCGATCGGCATCGGCACGATGATGGGCGGCTGGAAGGTCGTTAAAACCATGGGCACGAAGATAACAAAGCTTCAACCTGTGGGCGGTTGCGCGGCGGAGACAGCGGGCGCGATAACGATTTTCGGCGCCACCGCTCTGGGCATCCCGGTCAGCACGACTCATATTATCACCGGCGCCATTATGGGCGTCGGCACAACGCGCGGGCTCTCCTCTGTCCGCTGGACTGTGGCGCGCCGCATCGTATGGGCATGGGTTTTCACCATCCCCGCCTCGGCGATTGTTTCCGCAGCCACTTTTTTCGTTTTGAAATTATTCTGATCCTTTCCCCAATTCGCAGGCGAATATTGCCCATCGCATATTTCCGGCGCGCGATATGCTTATCCCCGCTTTTGCTTTCCGTGGCTGACAACCCGATTATTATGTTAAAATACCGGCAGAGCCGATCTGAATGTGAAAATGCGAGGCTCCTATTAAAGAGTTCGGGAATGACGGGATCAATTTCATAAAATGAGAAACAAACGAAAAAATCCAGCGGAAAAGAAAGTCTCGCGCAGCCGCAGACCGCCGCGTGTTTTTATGATTATCGCGGCATTCTTACTGATTTACTTCGCAAACGCGCGCCTGCACTCTTTCGCTTATGAGCGTTTGCTGAACGGCGACACGCGCGGCGCGGTAAGGTTCGCGAAGCTCGTGATCCCGGTCGAGCCGAATTTCTGGATACACCGCGGCAATATGGGACGCGGGAGGCTCATCAGCTCATTTCGCGAAACAGGCGAAATGATTGAACACAAGCGGCTCGCCTGGACGTTTGATACGTCCGGGCCGGTAATCTCTTCTCCGGCATACGCGGACGGCGCGGTATATATCGGCGGGAACACGAATTACCTTTACAAACTTGACGCGCGCACGGGGCGCCTGATCTGGAAATACGACGCCGAAGGCGACATTGAAACCCGCCCGCTGATTGTCGGGAAAATTGTTTACGCAACAGCGCATTCCGGCATTCACGCCGTTAATGCTGATACGGGACAGCGCATCTGGAGCCGCAACCGGCCTTGGAACGAAACTTATCCGGTTTATAGCGGCGGAAAGGTGTTCGCCGGCGACCAGAAGGGCGACGTAAGCGCGTTCGACGCGGCGACCGGCAAAGTCCTCTGGACGTTCGCCACCGGCGCCGAAACGCAATCCGGGTTTGTCATTTTCAAAAACATTCTTATTTACGGATGCATGGAAGACAAGGTTTACGGACTCGACACGCGCACGGGACGTAGGATATGGGAAACAAAATGGATCAGCAGGAAGATTCCGAAAGAGAAAATCTATCTAAAGGCAAGCCCGTTTCTGATGGACGGAATTGTTTATATCGGCGACGGCGCGGGCCGGTTCGTAGCGCTTGACGCCGCGACCGGCAAAACCATCTGGACGCGAAAACTCGGCGGAAAAATTGAAGGCATCCCCACCGGCCGCGACGGCATTACGCTAATCGGCGTTTACAAAACGCCGGGACGCCTGTTTGCGCTCAACGCGAAAACGGGGAAGACCGTGTGGGTTCTATCCAACCTCGGCCCGATCGAATCCGGACCGACGCTCGACGGAGACACCGTCTATATCGGTTCGCATTGGGGCCATCTGTCCGCAGTCCGGTTCAGGGACGGCAAACTGCTTTGGCAATTCATCACGGGTTGGGATATCGACAAATCGACGCCGGCGGTTGGCGGCGGGCTCGTTTTCATAGGAAGCATGGACGGCAGGGTTTACGCGCTGAAAACGCGCGGCAATCCCGAAATTGATGGCGGCTTGAAACATAGGGAGATTCTGAACAAATGAAAATATATTGCAAAATAGCGTGCAGCGTTTTGGTGATTATCGGCTTTTCATGCGCCTATCAGTCAGCGCGCGCAGGCGCCGCGGCGGCTATCGAATATTATGTTGCGGCGAGCGGCGGCGATTCCGCCGACGGGAGCGCGGCGCGGCCTTTCAAAACTATCGAAGCCGCTAAACGGCAACTCGACGCGATTGTCAAGAACGGCTTCGAAGGCGATGTTGCGATTAATATCGCGCCGGGAACTTACCGTCTCGACGCGCCGCTGGTTTTCGAGAGCGGCGTTTACGGCGGCGGAAAGGCGAATATCGTTTTTCGGGGCGACAAAAGCGGAGGAGTAATTGTCTCCGGGAGCCTCGCGATAACCAACTGGCAACCTGCGGGGAAAAACATCTGGTCGGCTGACGTAAAGGGCGTTTTAGGAGAAGGGCGCGCCATCAGGAATTTATATAAAGACGATAAAAGGCTCACGAGAAGCAGGCAGCCGAACGGCTGGCAGATGTTTAATATCAAAGCTGTTGAAAACCAGGAGTCGATCGTAACGCTTAAGCTCCCAATTCCCGAAAAAATAGCGCCCGAAGATAAAGCTGAGCTCATCGTTCTTCAAAACTGGAGCATATCCAAAACGCTCATCGACCATAGCGACGCGGCGGACGCGGGCAGGCTGTATTTAACTGCGAGCGCCGGGTTCACTGAGCATCCGGCGCTGATTCCGAAGGCGGGGATGTCCTGCTTTCTCGAAAACTCAAAATCGTTTTTGGACTCGCCGGGCGAGTGGTATCTCGATGAAAAAGCCGGGACGCTGTATTACTTCGCGTCGGAAGGCGAAGACCCCGGCGCCGGCGGTCTCGTCGCGCCGATTCTGGAAAAACTGGTTGTAATAACCGGAGACGGGAACGAGTCGGTTAAGAACATCAGCTTCGAAAACATTTCATTCCGGCATACTGATTTTTTGCTTCCGGGCAAAAAATATTCAGGGCTTCAGGCGAGCTTCTACACGCGCGAGGAGAGAGACCCGATATATTCCGAACCGGCGGCTATCGAACTGTCTTTCGCGGAGAACATTGTTTTCAAGGACTGCTCGGTCGCGCATACCGGCGCGTCCGGAATCGGGATCGGCGAAGGCGCGAGAGGCAACAGAATCGAAGGTTGCCATTTGTACGACATCGGAGGCAACGGGATAAACGTCGGCCACAGAATACGGCACATGCCGGTTCCGCCTCCGGGAAGCCCGCCGCTGACGAATCTTTCCGCTGATTGGGAAAAGCCGGAACTCGTTCCGAGGAACAATGACGTCAGCCGGAATTTTGTCGAATATTGCGGAATGGTGAACTACGGCGCGGTTGGAATTTTCATGGCGCACTCGCAACGAACGCTGGTCTCCGCCAACACGGTGGCGCACATGCCGTATACCGGCGTTTCCTTCGGGTTCAACTGGTCGCCCAAAGAGACTTCCACAAGAGGGAATGCGATCGAGTACAATCACATTTACGACGTGATGAATGTTCTGGCGGACGGCGGCGGCATCTATACGCTTGGCTATGAGCCGGAAACCACGATAAGCAGGAATTTGATTCACGACATTCACAGGTCAAAACACACATTCGGCGGCGCCCCCAACAACGGTATTTTTTTCGACGAGGGAAGCGCTGGAATATTTGTCGACCTGAATATTATTTACGGATTGGAAAAAAGCGCCTTTCCGTCGACCACGGAACCTGTAAGATTCAACAACACGAAAGAAAGCAACATGAAATGGGGAACGAATTATTTCGGCATTGGCCCGAAGAACAAGAAGTATCCGAAGGAACTGGCGGAAGAGATACTCGATAAGGCCGCCCCGGAAGACGCCCGACCGTAGGGGCGCGGCATGCTATGCCCGATGCGTTTTAAACATCTTCACGTCGAATCCTATTTCCAACTGGAATTGAAAACATAACAATAAATTTCCATTGCCTATAACGCTGACTTTTTTATATAATTCTTCCGATGTATCGTAGGGGCGTAGCATGCTGCGCCCAATGCATGTAGGGGCATAGCATGCTATGCCCAACATACGAAGGAGACAACCCATGTTGAAAAGAATCTACATCATACTGTTGGCGCTGCTCGCGATAACCGCGGCGAACGCTTCGGCGACGCCGGTAATAAAGGTAAATGACATCCAAAGCCCATTGCTGAACGCGCCCGTCATAGTTCTGCGCAGCGGCTCGTTCGATATCGTTATCGCAGGGAACAAGGCGATAAAGCAGGCGACGCTGACTGATTCAAAAGACGCGGCGTCGAAGGTTGCGCTTTCGGTCGAGGGAACGAGCGCTGTCGATGGCGGCTCTAAAACGGCAGTAAAAGTCCCTGGCGACACGAAAGAGGCGCTGTACGACCTTACCGTCACATTCGCCGACGGCTCGACCGACACGCAGCCGCACGCGGTGAAGGCGATTGCCGAATTCAAAAAGAATTTCGATTTCATACATTTCACGGATATGCATTTTAACACCGGCGCTAAGGAGCAAAACGAGGCGCGCGCGAAATTTCTCGAAAGCATGTCGGCGGCCAAACCGGAATTCATTTTGTTCTCCGGAGACCTCGGCTCGAATCCGGCCACTTATGATGTTGACTATCCCTATGGATACGGGCAGCTTGTCGCTCATCTGAGCGCGCCGATTTACACAGTCCCCGGCAATCACGAGTTGTACATCGACAACAAATTCAATCCGCCGATCAACGGCATGGATTACTGGAACGCGACATACAAAACCGACCACATGTCGTTCGATTACGGAGACCTGCACGTCGTGGGCATAAACAACTTCGACTGGGAAGCGGAGTTCCGCGACAGGTGGGATCCGGACCTCGCTCTTTTCGGAACGCAGGGACTCGCGCGCATCATGCCCGCGCAGTGGGAATGGCTTGTGGAGGATCTGAAGAGCGCGAAGGGCAGGGTGAAAAGCACGGTCGCATTCATGCACATACCGCTTGAGACATTCGCCGGCGGCAGAACGATCGGCTTGAAGAACCGGAAGAAAATATCCGGCCCGAACGTCAAGCAATTCACCGGCCTCATGAACGAAAACGGAGTCAGCCACGTCTTTGTGGGGCACATGCACTGGAACGAGGAAAAGGAATACGGAGCGCTCAAGCAGATAATGACGCTCACCGCCGGAAGCGGCGGCGACCCCGAGTGGGGCTACAGGATAGTCCATGTGAAAGACGGCCGCGTCACCGGCTGGGACATGAAACAATTCATTCCCGCCGGCACGGACCTGAAACCGGAATAAACCGAACGCTCTATCGCTATTCCTTCGGAAGCGAAAATACATTCTCTAATTATATGACCGCCTTAGCGACTAAGCCCTCGAACCGGGACGTTGCGTATGTTTCGGGATGCATTTATACTTTATCTGGAAATATTGTTCGAGAGGTGTTCCGCTGAAAATCAAAGTGGTAATTCATGAAGCTGAGGAAGTCGGTTTCTGGGCGGAAGTTCCGGCGATTCCCGGTTGCGCGACTCAGGGTGAAACCTTCGAGGAATTGCTTCAGAACATCTATGAAGCGATAGAGGGTTGCCTGTCGGTGGACGCCACGCCCGCGGACGGTTCCAAGCCGGGCAGAATTCTGGAAATCGCCGTATGAAAACTTTTTAATAGAAAGAATTTACTAAGATATTAGAAAAAAATGGCTGGGCCTTGATGAGGGTTAGAGGCCGCCATAACATTAAAAATGTCCGGACTCAGCGAAGAAGATATCATATAAAAAGCGCATAACCTTTAATGGAGTAACGAATGAGAGTCATTCGCTTTTCACTTCTAATTCTATCAATCATCTTTTTGTTTTCTAATTTGATATACGCCCAAACGCTATACGAAAAAAGACAAGCGATAGAAAAGCAATATTATTTGCAACAGAATAATCAATCTAAAGGAGATATACACTCATCAATAGATTCGATCGATCTTGAATACAGACGCCAAATATTTAGCCTTTTGCTTCTTTATGAAAATAATAAAAATAAATCAAATGTTAAAAGCATCAACAGCAAATGTTCTTCAAATAAAGACCCTGTTATCAATAATGTATGCAATTGGATTGTTTTTAAGCTTTCGCATGATTCAAACAATTTCATTAGAAAAGCTGATGCTAATAATCCTCAAGCATTGTGGACTACAGATGGCATAATTATGCCCGACATAGATAAATATGGCTTGAAAATCCCAAAACTGTTTGAAGATAAAGATGGCAATTATTCTTTATCTTTTGTCGATATATATATCGATGATATATTCAAGTTAGCCCTAAAAGGGAATGACTCTGCGTTACTCCTTTTAAACAAACTGTTCGAATCCGCAGACGGGTATTATGGCGAAGCTATTTCATACGATTTGGGGCAAATATTTATTAAAAATAAAAAACTTGTATTAAAGCATTGGAAGAAAGTTAGGAAGAATTACTGCGGAGGAGTATCCGAATTAGAAGGCGACCAGGAATTAATAAATTACTGTAATAAAAAATAATTCTCGTTCCCACGCTTCGCGTCCATGGCAATTTCTCCGTGTCTCCGCTCCTCCGTGGTTTCGTTTGTGCCTTTTCCCTTCTTGCGGGCGAGCAGGCCCAAATGTGTTTTTGGGTTCGCCTTGTCGTTACGGCGCGGGAAAATGTAAAATTCGGGGAAGGCATTAGCGGGCGCCTGGGAACAATCCGAATCGGCGATAGCGATTCGAAGCCGGGCCCGCCGCCGTAACGGAGGAACGATGAACTACAACTACGACCGCAACTGGGGATGCAGGATATCCGACGAACATACGATCCGCGGACTGCGCACGCTTGTGATGGAGAACGAACTCCTGCGGATCAGCGTGCTGCTCGACAAGGGCACGGACATATACGAATTTCTCTATAAACCGCATGACGTCGACTTCATGTGGCGCGGCCCGCAGCAGTTGCGTGACCCGCGGATGTTTGCGTCGACAGTTTCGCGCGCGAGCGGCAACTTTCAGGATTACTACCACGGCGGCTGGCAGGAAGTTTTTCCGAACGGCGGCGCGCATCTGAAGTACAAGGGCGCGGAGCTGGGCCAGCACGGCGAGGTTTCGATCATCCCGTGGGAATGCAGGATCGAGACGGACCGCGAGGACGAAGTCGCCGCGCGGATGTGGACGCGCACCTACCGGACGCCGTTCTACATCGAGAAAACTCTGCGGCTGAAAGCCGGCGTCGCCGCGCTGTTCATCGAGGAGCGGATTGTCAACGAGGGTTGCGAGGACATGGACTACATGTGGGGCCACCATCCCACGTTCGGCCACCCGTTTCTGGACTCCTCGTGCAGAATAGACATTCCGGCGACGCGCGTCGAAGTCCAATCGCCTCTGTTCTGCGAAAACAGCATGCTCCCGCCGGGCGCGGCGTTCGACCGCTGGCCGATCGTTAAGGACAGGGACGGAAATGATTTCGACCTCTCAGCCGTGCCGCCGCCAGAGGCGAAAACGAGCGAAATGTGCTACCTGCTCGGACTCGACGACGGCTGGTACGGCCTGACTAACGCGAACCGCAAAATCGGGTTCGGGATGCGCTGGGATAAGGAAATTTTTCCGGTCGTCTGGCTGTGGGAAGTGTTTCGCGGGAACTTCGGCTACCCGTGGTACGGGCGGACGTACAACCTCGCTCTGGAGCCGTGGTCAAGCCATCCCGGCGGCATGGCGAACGCGCTCGAACGCAAGACGACGCGCAGGCTCGGTCCCGGCGAATCGCTCGAAACTTCGCTGCTCGCCTGCGCATACGACGGACTCTCGCAAGTCTCGAAAATCAACGCAGACGGATCGGTTGAAGGTAAATAAGATGTCTGAAACGGATGGCCGCGGCTACCATGAATTCCGCGAACTTGCGGCGCGCGTCCGTGTGGTTCTCGTCGGCCCGCGGTTCAGCGGCAACATCGGCGCCGTCGCCCGCTCCATGAACAACTTCGGTTTCAGCGACCTGCGCCTCGCCGAGCCGCGCGCGGAACTCGACGCCGAAGCGCGCACACGAGCGATCTATTCAGAAGAAATTCTCGATAACGCGACAATAACGAAAACGCTCGCCGAAGCGGTCGCCGGCGCGGACATCGTCGTCGGAACGACGAGGCGGCTCGGGCAGCGGCGCGCGCGTCTGTTCACTCCTCCCGAACTGGCCGAGGAACTTCTCGGCGCGGCGGCTCCGAAAAGAATCGCTCTCGTTTTCGGCCCCGAGGACACCGGCCTGACCAACGAACATCTCGATCTCTGCAACCGCCTTGTCACCATCCCGACCGGCGCGGAGTTCGACTCGCTCAATCTCTCCCACGCGGTCACTGTAATTCTTTATGCGATCAACAGTTCTTTCAGTTTCGCGTCCCGCGAGAAGCTGGACTCCGCCGCCGCGCTCGAGGAACTTCTGGACCACTTGGAGCGCGTTCTGCGACTGCTCGGCTTTCTTGCCGAACCCGGCGATCCGCTGCGCACGCTGCTCGCGTTGCGCGGAATGATATCGCGCGGCGGCTGGAGCCGGAGCGAGATCGGCCTGTTCCACGCGATCCTGCGGCAGATCGAAAGAAAAATTATTGAACCCCAATAAGCAACCACCCGCCAGCCGCTGTTTTTTATTTTTCCGGCTGCCAGCCGCTAATCCCCAACAGCCAACGTTTATTGAATAATTCGCCGGAGTAGTATAAATTTCAGGAAAGATCGCTATAATGCTTCGAAAAGCATAACGGTCGTTTTCAGGCCGGAGAATGAAGGTGATTGATCATAGGCGGGAACCAGTTGTCATATTTTGTGAATCCAACGTTTATCGTTTTGATGCTGACGTCGGTTTATTCGATCACGGTGATGTTGAGTCAGGCGCATTACATGATCACAAATCGCGAGAAGACGCGCGATCTGATGAAGTTCCTTGGAGACGACAGCAAGAGCGACAAAGAGATTGAGGCATTCGCGGCGGACGGCAAAACTCCGCATCGGCGGATGATCCTGGCGGCGCTGAAGCACAACGGGAAAGCGGAGGAGACTCTGATAGCGCTGTTGGGCGAGGAAGTTAAATCGTTGCGGTGGGAGGCGGAGCAGAGGCTTGCGCCGCTGGGAACGATAGCGAACGTTGCGCCGTTCATAGGGTTATTCGGAACGGTGCTCGGAGTCATCCGCGCTTTCCACGACATCTCGGCAAAACTGGGCGCGGGTCCGTCGGTTGTGGCGGGCGGCATAGCGGAGGCGCTGATCGC
>JBAYJY010000035.1:0-32523 GCA_041664945.1 bacterium
GCATGCCGGTCAGCAGAAACGCCCACCATACCCAGTTGCCGGACACGCCTCCCGACCTGACGATATCAGTGACAAGATTCGGTGTATCGGTCGAAAACGTCGTGGCCACCATCGAAAACCCAAGCAGCCACCATGGCATTGTTCGCCCGGAAAGAAAAAAATCAGAAGAACTTTTCCCGGCTTTCTTCGACGCCCAGAACCCGATAACAAGCATCAGCGCGAAGTACGCAACGATAATCCCCCAATCAACCGGCTTCAACAGCATGGCTTCCTCCTTGTTATTGCCTTACTTTTTTTCGGCATGATAACCTCACAACGTAATTCGTTTGAAGTTGCATTATATTATCGCCTGATTCTGTTGTCTATCGGCGCGTAATTACACAAAACGCCAAACCGGCAAATGATTTGCAACCTTTGTTTGCGACTTGTGAGCCGGCGAATGTTCAACTATTATAATTCCTTTTAAGAACTTTGTTTGGGAGCAAATATGAAATCATCCGAATTGCATCAAGGAAAAGTTGAATCCTCATGGCTCGATACGAAACTGCGCCGGCGAAAAAAAGTAATTCTCAAACTCTCGATTCTGCTTCTTCTCGCCGGAACGATTACTATTGCGAGCGCCTTTTCAGAAGAACTGCCTGATTGGGAAAATGCGCGAGTGATCGGAATCAATAAAGAACCCGCGCATGCGACGCTGGTTCCCTTTCCGACGACACAGGCGGCGATCAAGGCTGAAAAGAATGATTCGCCTTTCCTAATGTCGCTTAATGGAACGTGGAAATTCAATTGGGTTAGGAAACCCGATGAACGGCCCATGGAGTTTTATAAGCCTGGATTCGACGTTAGCGGCTGGAAAGAGATTCCGGTTCCGTCGAACGTTGAAATGTTCGGCTATGGGAAACCAATATATTCAAACGCGACATATCCGTTCGCCAGGAATGCGCCAAAGGTTACCGATAAGCCGGCCGACCCGTCGTGGACAGCGAATAAAGACCGCAACCCGGTCAGCTCCTATCGCCGGACATTCACTCTTCCCACTGCTTGGAAGAACCGAGAGACGTTCGTCGTCTTTGACGGCGTCGCCTCCGCGTTCTACCTTTGGATCAACGGCGAAAAGGTTGGCTACAGCGAGGACAGCCGCCTACCCGCCGAATTCAATATCACCAAATATCTCAAGCCCGGCGAAAACATCATAGCCGCCGAGGTTTACCGCTGGAGCGACGGCAGTTATATGGAAGATCAGGATTTCTGGCGCATGAGCGGCATTTTTCGAAAAGTTACGCTCGTTTCTCGCGCGTCTCTCTACATACGAGACTTTTTCGCGCATCCCGTTCTCGAAGCTGATTACAAAAACGCTAATTTGAATCTTACGGTTAAAGTAAGAAACGAAAGTTCAAAGGCCGCGCCCGCGTCAGTTGAGGCCGACCTGTTCGACGCTGCCGGCAAACCGGTTTTTAAAACGCTGAAAGCAAAAGCTGAAGTTCCTTCTCAAAAAGGCGAGATAGCGCTTAAATTCGAACAACAAGTGGCGAACCCGGAAAAGTGGTCGGCTGAGACCCCCAATTTGTACAAACTGATTCTCACGCTCAAGGACAGCGCGGGAAAAACGATCGAATCCATTCCTTCCGATATCGGATTTAAAGCAGTCGAAATCAAAGGAAGCAACCTGCTCGTCAATGGAAAACCGATATACATCAAAGGAGTCAACCGGCATGAGATCGACCCTGACCTCGGGCAGGCTATCAACATAGAAGGCATGAAAAAAGATATTCTTTTGATGAAACGCAACAACGTAAACGCGGTGCGCACAAGCCATTATCCGAACGCGACTGAATGGTACGCGCTCTGCGACAAATACGGCATTTACGTTTTCGACGAGGCTAACATCGAGGCTCACGGCTACGACAGTTGGAAGGAACAGCGAATATCAACAGGCGAAGATTTCGCCGATGCGCATGTCGCACGCGTCAGCGGCATGATCGAACGCGACAAGAATCATCCATCCATCATCGTATTCTCGCTCGGCAACGAGTCTGGAGTAGGCAAAAACTTCGTGCTTGCCAGACAATGGATAAAAGAGAACTATCCGATGTATGTAATTTCGTACGAACCCAACGGCAGCCGCCACAGCGATATTTTCTGCCCGATGTATACGAAACCCAAGGAAATGGCCGGCTCCTGGACGATGATCGGAAACGGACGGCCGTTCATCCTTATCGAATACGCGCACTCGATGGGCAACAGCACTGGCAATTTTCAGGAATACTGGGACGTGATCGAGTCGCACAAATACATGCAGGGCGGATTTATCTGGGACTGGGTCGACCAGGGCATTCGAAGAAAGAGCAAGAACGGCAAGGAATACTGGGCATACGGCGGCGACTTCGGCGACAAACCAAACGACGGCAACTTCGTATGCAACGGACTTATAGCGCCCGACCGCACCGAACACCCCGCAGTCTACGAGGTAAGAAAAGTCTATTCTGACATTAAAACCGTTCCTGTCGACCTCCAGGCAGGCAAGATCAGCGTTCGCAATAAATATTTCTTCCGCGACCTCTCTTTCGTTAACGCCGCATGGGAGCTGACTGAAAATGGAATAATCATCCAATCCGGCAAATTGCCGAAACTGGATATTCAGCCCCGTAATGCTCAGGATTTCACGCTTCCGATCAAAAAACCGGCGCTCAAACCCGGCGCGGACTATTTGCTGAAGATCAACTATTCCCTCGCGGCCGACACAATCTGGGCGAAGAAAGGCTACGTTATTGCATGGGACCAGATGGAAATGCCGTACAAATCGCCGCCCGCTCCGATGGCGGACGTTTCAAAGATGCCGGCGGCGGCGCTTAGCGAGACCGCCGACGCCTTCGTCGTTAGCGGCAAAGATTTCGAAGCGGCAATCGGCCGCAAGAGCGGATCGCTCGAATCAATGAAATATAAAAGCAGGGAATTCATTGTCTCCCCTCTCGCGCCAAACTTCTGGCGGCCGCCTACAGACAACGACCGGGGCAGCAACATGCCATCCCGGCAGGGATTCTGGCGCGACGCCGCCGCAAAGCGGATCGTCAACTCTGTTGAGGCAAAACAGATGAATCCGCAAACGGTTCTTGTCACGGTTGACTGCAATCTCTTCGACTCAAACACTTCGTACAAAACCGCGTTCACGATCACCGGCGACGGCGCAATTGTGATTTCAGCGGAATACAAATCAAACGGAAACAGGGGCAAAGAACAGCTTCTTGACATTCCGCGATTAGGAATGCAGATGGAGATTCCCGGCGAATATGACAACGTGAAGTATTACGGCCGCGGGCCGTCCGAAAATTATTGGGACAGAAACACAGGATCGGCGGTAGGCATATATGCGCAGAAGGTCGCGGATATGATATATGATTACGTAGAGCCGCAGGAGAACGGAAACAGAACAGATGTCCGCTGGGTTACGTTTACAAACAGCGCCGGCGCCGGCATCCGCGCTACAGGGATGCCGCTTCTGAGCGTAAGCGCGTGGCCGTACAGAATGCGCGAACTTGAGAGGGTTGCGCATCCATACGAGATGAAGATGTCCGGCAACCTGACCGTCAATCTCGATTACCTTCAGATGGGGGTCGGGGGCGATGACAGTTGGGGCGCGCTGCCGCACGATCAATATCGAATATGGCCGTCGAAGGAATACAAATACTCATTCAAAATACAGCCGGTTGATTAAAAATCACTGGACGTTTACGAGCATTCAGAAGGATTGGCTTTTCATCGGATGACAAATGGCGCGGTCTCTTGCGCCGATAGGAATCCGACTATTATTTGAATTCCAGTTTAATAGCTTTTGATCGCATTCCGAAAACAGTTCCTTCGGCATATTTCCACTCTTTGCCACTGGATTGAACTTCGGAAACAACTCCGGTTTCCCGCCATGTGCCGTCCGCCAACTGGACAGCGAGAGCGACATCCTTGAACTTAAATTCGCCGCCGAGAGTGTTGCTTATCTCGAATGTATTCGTCATCTTAAGCGTTTTTACCGTTGGAAGATCGGCCAGAACTTCCTGCCAGAATTCAAACGGGAAATCATTCGAAGGAACCGAACCGGACGGCGCGCGATTAATCAATATTGTTTTCATTGTGTCTCCGCCGCGCACGCCGAATATTTTCATCCTGATTTTCGCACACTTAGCCGTCTTCAGCTCTTCTGCGGTCAATGCGCCCTTCAAGCCGAATTCAGAAAGATTGAAATCGAGTTGCGCCTGTTCGCTCATCGGCATCGTTTCGATCGCCCTGTCTTTGCCGGGTTCCCTGAGCGGCGGCGCCGACGCCTCTTTTGAGTCAGCGACGTTCCCGTGCTCTATGACAAGCCGCGACGCGGGAATGCCTTCCTCGGATTCCAGGTACATCGCGAGTCTGTAATCGCGCGCGGCAAACGGCGCTTCCATCACAGCTTCCGCCGGAATTCTTACGGTCACTTCGCGGCTTCCCGGCGCGACATCCATCCGGAACAGCCGCCAGCCCTGCCCGAGCGGCTTGTTATCCGTTTTCGAGTTCACCACATTCGTATTGTCGAATCTCTTTCCGTCAATCTCCAGCCAACTGAGGAGATAAGGATTCTTCGTCGAGTAAAGTGCGACATGAAAATAGGATTTTGCGGCTGGGACGGTCATTTTAGCGCGGCAGACATACGCCCTGTTTTCAATCGCGCACAATTTGCCGCCGCTCGAAGGAGCTATAGACGCGGTTTCCGCAGCGCTTTTCTCGAACTTCACGCTTTTCGGTTTAGCGCCGATCAGAGCCGGCGCAACTGAAGAATAAATATTGTATATGGTTTTGCCGGGCCCAGCTTCGACTATGTCGTAATCGACGCCAATCGGAGCCGGACGCTGAATCTCACGCTCAGGAACGCCGCGCAGAATGGCTGTCACATGCCCGCCCAGTTCGATCCCGCTGTTGTCATTCAGATATTTATAAACCGGATAAACCTGTTGGAGTCTGAGTCCAGCTCGAATTTTCGGCAACTTCAATGTCTGTGGGTCCATGCCGGGATTGCGAACCGCGAACAATTCCTGACCGGCGCCGCGGTGATGATAGCCGTACGCTTCGCCTTTTTTCGGGTCGCCGCCTATCAGGTCGGTCCGCCGGAATGCGCCGTCGCTCGCTTTCGCCCACTTCGCCGCTTCAGCGAGAAACCTCCACTGCCTGTCATTCAGCAACTCAGGCGACAGATACAACTCTCGCATATAGACGCCGCGGCCCATATACATAATGACGTTATCAGCCCATGTTTTGAATTCTTCATTTTCGCCGCCCAGCCGGTTTAGAACGCCGTCGATAATGCCGTGTGTCATGATCGCGTTTGTCGGATACCGCGCGCCTTCCTCGACAAGCCGCCTGTGCATCCACCCGTCCACATACGTTATCGCCCAGTCGCGCGGTTCGAGAGACGCGCCGCCGTAATCGTATCCGTAGTCCGAGCTTCCGATCCAAAGCGTGTCCGAATGCGAAAGCCACCACGGGCTGAGCCACATGTTCGACGTCACATTCAGATATGATTCCGAATTGAGACTGTGAATATAATCGAGCAGTCCGGCTTCAGCGTCGATATTCGCCTCGAAGCTGTGCCGTTTCGTCTGCGGATAGGGCGTCGCCGGGTTGTAACATTCGAAGTAGTTGAAATCGTGTTTGAAATACTCCGTTCCTTGTTCGAGAACAAGATTATTCAGACGAGTTCGCAGTGCTGCATTGTACTTAGGACCCGCCAAACAGTAATACTGCATGTTCCTGTCCGCCTCGTAACCATTATCCGCGCCCCATCGCGCATTCAGCTTATATCCGCAGAGCGGGAGCCACAACCCGAACTTCGAACCGCCTTCCTCGAATACTTTCCGCAACGGCCCGAAATCCTTCGGAAACGACTGTTTGCTCGTTTCCCAAATTGAGTCCCGGTTTTGCCAACCGTCGTCCACCACGAGATAGTCGAGTTTAACTCCGTATTTGCCGAGCCCTTTGTCGAATTTTTTCATGACGGATTTAAACTTGCTTATATTCATGCCGATCTGAACGTCGTACCATGAATTGTATAGGAGCATCGATTTCCATGAGTATCGGAAAGAATCGACGTAATCCCTGAAAGCCTCTTCAACCTGTCCCTTATCAGCCATACCGATAACGGCGTCGTATGATGTTCTGCATTCGCCGGGCGCCAGAGTCCATCCGGGATAATGCCGTAAAACGACATCGTCGCCTTCGACGAGATTATAACCGGCCGGCGATTCGAGGCCGAAGAAGAAATCGTTATAAAACACAGGCTGGCCGAAGCCGCCGTGCCTCGCCCCTTTCAAACCGCGCAGAACGCTTACGCTGACCCGGTCGACTTCGACCTTTTCAGGCCCGGCGGCGCAAACCCGGATCTGCTTCTTCATCACCGCCGAATTCGGTTTAACCGAATATATAACTTCCGCTTTTAATTGCTTTGAAGCAAATGTAATTTCCAGCGATTTCGTTCCGTCCGCCGCCGTCTTCGCTTCTCGCGCTTCAGCCCTCATATCGTCCTGCTTAATCGTCGACCCGTTCATTAAAAGTATTTCAAAGCCTTCGCCGCTAAGAACCGCTTTTTCGCCTGCGAGTTTGTTTGTAAGAACAGCTCCTCCAACACGCATGTTGTCAAGCTTGAAAGCCAGCTCCGCTTTCGCATTGCCGAATGTTATTTCCTTCACCGTCAAGGCGCCGGCGCGGCAAACGCATAGCAACGCCGCGACGGCTACGCACGAAATCAGTTTCGTCGCGAATCGGTTCTTAAACATATTCCCTCCGGGAAGGATTAGATTTTCAAAAATAGATCGACTGCGATTTTCTCAACGCGCGCCTTAACGCCATCCGCGAAATCCCACGCCTCAGGAAAATAGGTAAGGACCTTTTCGCAGAGATCGGATTCGTTTTCTTTCGGTTTCCGATAGTTGATGCCCAAAACATCCATGTGTATATAGACTGACTTCATGCGTGCGGTGAAATCGTTCCAGTCCTTGTGGCTCGCCGGCGTCCAGCCGACTTCTGCGAGAGCGGCCGCGCGCGGGTATGCCATATATTCGGCATACGAAGCTTTATCAATGTATTCGGTCCAAAGGTTTCCTTGAACGCCGATAATGTGTTCCGCTTCTTCAGGCGTCAAATCCTTAGGGACAGGTTCGAAAGAATAAACGCGGCAAAGCGGCACGAAGCCGCCTATGGCGCGCGGTTCGCCGCCAAGCGCCTGCAGATAGTCGAAATAGCAATGGCTGGTAGGACTCATAACCACATCGTGCCCTGTGCGGGCAGCCGCTATCCCGCCTTCCATTCCGCGCCAGCTCATCACAGTCGCGCGCGGCGGCAGGCCGCCCTCGATTATCTCGTCCCAACCGATCAGTTTCTTGCCTTTCGAGTTGACGAACTTTTCCATTCTCGTGATGAACCAGCTTTGCAGTTCGCTTTCGTCTTTCAGGCCTTCTGACATTATGCGGGCCTGACATTTCGCGCATTCCTTCCAGCGGTCTTTCGGAACTTCGTCGCCTCCGATGTGAATGTACTCGCCGGGAAACAGCGCCGCGACTTCGGTCAGAACGTTTTCGAGGAACTCGAACGTCTTGTCGTTTCCGGCGCAGAAGATTTCCTTATTGACGCCCCATTCCGTGCGAACCTTGAATTTCTGCGTTGTGCAGGCGAGTCCTTCTTCGCTTGCGAGCGCAGCCTGCGCATGGCCCGGCATCTCGATCTCTGGAACAATAGTGATGTGCCGCGCCGCCGCATACGCTATGATTTCCCGCATATCGTCCTGCGTATAGAACCCTTTATGCGGCTTCCCAGCGCCGTTGAGCTGCCAGCCCTTGCTCGCGCCCCTCTTCGAACCGATATTCGTAAGGTTCGGATATTTCTTAATCTCCAGCCGCCACCCCTGATCGTCAACCAGGTGCATGTGCAGCGTGTTGAATTTAAACAAGGCCATGTAGTCTATGTACTTCAACACGAATTCCTTCGGGAAAAAGTGGCGCGCCGAATCCAGCATCAATCCGCGCCACTTCAGTCGCGGCATGTCCTCGATCTTAACGCATGGCGCCGCCCATTTCACTCCGGAAACTTTCGTCCTGCTTTCAATTTCCGGCGGAAACAACTGTCTGAGCGTCTGAACTCCATAGAACGATCCCGCAGTTGCCGCCGCTGTAATCACTATGCGGTCCGCGGCAATGTCAAGCGTGTAACCTTCATTGCCGAGCGATATATTTTTGGGATTGACTTCGATAACAATCGCGTTCGGGAACTTCTGTTCCTTCGAAGCAAGCTTGACCGCCGCTGTCGCGCCTGTCGAGGGCGCTAAAAGCGCGGAAAGGTAGTCGCCGACCGGTTTTGATTCCTTATCGACTAAAATGACCGTTTCAGGCGTCAGAGCAAACTCGCCTTTCCCGGCCTCGAGCGCAGCCGGTTTAGGAACTATGGAAAACCGGGGGGCGACGGTTTCCGCTTTCGCGGGTGTGACAAATAATGAATTCAGAAATGCAAATAACGCTGCCATGATTATCGGGGAAAATCCTTTCTTCATGGTAATAGCCTCCGTTGCAGGCGCGGACGCGATAGTTCTTATTTACAATCAACCGGCCTTCGAAATTGAATTGAAATATGCTTTCAGAATGAACTCCGTCAGATCTGACGGGAGCGATTCGAGAATCTTATTGATCGGCTCCATTCTTTCGGGTTGCGTTTCTTCGGTCATGCCCACCATGTCGAGCATGGCGGTCAACGTCTGATCGTCGAGTTCCATGCCCTGAACCATTGCGGCGAAATCGGGGCCTGCCGGCTCCGGCGCTTCTTTTCTAAGCGACTCGACGGTTTCCTTCAGGTCATCCAGCATCTTTGCGGCCATCGGAACATTCATATAACTCATGGAGATATGAATGTTGGATTTTGAATTCCCTCTCGCGAACTGGGGTTGAATATACCAGCCGCCGCGTATTTTCATCTCGTCCGCAATCTTATAAACATTAAAGCTATCGGTTGTCGAATGAAATGAGAACATGCACATGTTCGGTTTCCCGTTTATTTTCAGGCCGTCTATTCCGTTTATTCCGTCAATCAGAAGTTTCGTCGCCGTCATGACCTCGCTGACAACTTTTTTGTATCCCTCGATGCCCATATAGTGAAACATCGCCCACGCAGCCGCGACCGGCCCTCCGGTTTTGCTGCTGCTCGCGGTCGGGTTCACGACCGTGTAGCCCGGCCACTGCGCGCACGCAAATATCTGATATCGACGCACGTTTTTGCTTTTGTACAGAATCATCGACGCGTTTTTAGCAGAGTATCCGTATTTGTGAAGATCGACGGATAGCGACGTTACGCCCGGAACCGAGAGGTCGAAATTCGGAACTTCCATGCCGAGCAGTCTCTGGAATGAAAGATGGATTCCGCCGACGCAGCCATCCACGTGGCAAAGCAGGTTCTTTTCCTGCGCGAGTTTGGCGATGTCTTCGATCGGATCAATGACGCCGTGCGCGTAACTCGGCGCCGAGCCTACGAGAAGAATCGTGTTCTCGTTGATCGCCGCCCGCATCGCGTCAACGTCGGCGACAAATGTTTCGTCTTTCACCGGAATCGTAACCACTTTAACGCCGAGATACTGCGCAGCTTTATAGAATGCAGCGTGAGCCGTGAAAGGAACGATCATTTCCGGTTCCTTGATTTCCGGCCTAAGCTCTCTCGCCCTGTTTCTCGCGGACAGAACGGCCATCATGATGCTCTCTGTTCCGCCGGAAGTGAAATTGCCGACAACATTCGAGTCACCGCGTAGCAAATCAGCCATCATGCCGACAAGCTCGTTCTCCATTCTCAATATGCTCGGATACGAAAGCGGATCGAGCGCATTTTCCGTAAGATATTTCGTATACGCTTCATTCAATACTTCCCGCGCGGCTTCGCCGGGATCGTATATGTAACCAAACACTTTCCCGGTCCGCCAGTCGAGGTCGCCCCCTTTGTACGAATCGAGAACCTTCATGATCTCATCCTTCTTCATCCCTTTTTCCGGAAATTTCATAACCTTGCCCTCCCCCTTAAATTTTTGTTCTTTGATATTGTATTACAAAATCCTCAATATTTAAGATTTCTTGAAACAATATACATAACCGCGCCGCCCAAAAACGCCAATGCGACCAGCGAGAATAGCGCTGCAGCGAAGCTGCCTGTGAGCGCGAGCGCGCCTCCGATTATGCCGGGCCCCAGCGCTCCGCCGAATATCACAGCGACTCCCGTATAGAATCCGATCCCAGCGCCGGTCTGGCTTTTAGGGACAATATATTGGAGAAAAGAAAACTCATGAGGCGACCAACTCGATTTTATGAATACCGTCAAAGCTAAAAACGCGACGGCCATTCCGGCGGACCGTGACATGGCGGCTAATGCAAGAGCTATGCCGGCCCCGAAGAATCCCGCCGTGGTCATGACCGCGCGTTTATTCGTCTTATCTCCGATATATCCCCATATCATGATTCCGATGATTGAAAAAACGTATGGCACGGATGTTCCAAACGATAAACCCGAAGCTTCAAGCCCTCTTCCCTTCGCGAGGTAAATCGGGAACCAGCTCATAAGACCGAAATCGAGTGAATCGCTCAGTATGCCGGCAATTATCATCAGCCGGTAAGTTTTCACCTTCAACAATTTCTTCATGCCGACCTTCATGCTGTCGGCGTCGCCGTCTTCTATCTCCATGCCGTCATTAATGCTGGATAACTCCGACGGAGATATCTTTGCGTGTTCCCCGGGAGAATTTCTTATGTAAAATATAATCGGGATCAGCGCGATCACGCATCCCGCGCCTCCGGTGATAAGGAACATCGCTCGCCAACCCCATGAGGCGATCATCGGAATGAGAATGAACGGCAATATCACCATCGGAAGGAAAGCCGCCGCGCCCCATATTCCGTTCGCGCGCGATCTTTCATGCAGCGGAAACCAGTTCTTGGTAAGCACATTCATCATCGGGTAGATAATCCCCTGCCCGATTCCATTGAGAACGCGAAGCAAAACCAGAGCCGCGAAAAACATTCCCAACGGCGCGCATAACGCCGTCAGCGCGGAAAAAACCACAACAGAAATGACAAGGCTTTTTCGCGGACCAAGCCTTTCCGCGAGCGGGCTGAGGGAAATGCAGGCCAACCCGTAGGCGACATAAAAAATGCTCATCAGAAAGCCGCCGTTACGGCCGATTTCCTTAAGAGTCCATCCGTAATCAAGCCCTATGCTGTTTATCGCGAATGATATATTCAGGCGCGAGACGTATGCGACGAATATCGGAAACATCATGGCGACGGGAAGCGACCACCTCAAAGAGCCTCCGTTGCCTTTCGATGCTTTGCCGTCTGCGTGCGCCATGACCCGGAATTGTACCACATACAGCTGCTGTGTATGGAAATGGATTTACTTTTTGGAAACGAACAAACCAAACTCCGATATTGTAGGCCTTATTCTGGACTTCGTGATTCGCAATCTGACTTTCCTCGCAGTCACTGGATTGAAACGGAGCAACTTTTTGTAACCGATAGTCGTTGCGCCGGCGATCTGCTTCCAGTCCGAGCCGTCCAAAGCGTCTATGTAAAACTCCTCCACCCTCTGGCCGTCCTTGATATATTCCTGCAGCATCGCCACATCAAACGTCTTCGGAGCGCCGAGGTCGTACTCAATGTCGGCTGCGGCGACGCCGTCGTCCGTCGTCCAGTATGTTCCAGTATCACCATCTGTTGTTTTAGCCGCCGAATCGACTAAATCGCACGAACAGCTCGATGACGATTTTGCAGCGGAGCCAAGCGCGAGATTGGTTTTGAATGTTTCTTTAATAACCTTTCCAAGCTGCTTGAGAACTTTAACGTCGGCGGCATTGAACAACCCGCGGTTATCCGGCGGCACGTTTAAAAGCAACTGCGCATTTCCGCCGACTGAATCGTAATAAATGTCCAAAAGATGATCCAATGATTTCACGGCGAAGTCATCGAATTTGTGATAGAACCAGCCCGTCCTAATAGAAACATCGACTTCGGCCGGATACCACTTGATCGTTTTGCCCGCTTTCGCGGCTTCGAGCAATTTCTCGCGGCTGCCGATGTCCTGCGCCAGCGCGTCGAAGCCGTCAGGAACGACGCTCCACTCGCTCTCCCGCCCTTTTCCGGCCTCGTTGCCTACCCATCTGACATCCGGACCGTATATCGCAATCGTCGCGTTCGGCGCCAGCGTCCTGACCAACTTGAACATACTGTCAAAATCATACTTCAGCGATTTGCATCTCGGATCGAGATCGACTCCGCACGCGCCGTCCATCCATACCTCGGATATCTCGCCGTAATTCGTCAGCAACTCGTGAAGCTGATTCAAGTAATACGTGTTATATTCAGGAGTTCCGAATGTTTTCTCGTGCCGGTCCCACGGAGAAAGATATACGCCGAACTTCATTCCGGCCTCGCGCGCCGCGTCGGCAACTTCCCTGACAACGTCGCCCTTGCCGTCTTTCCAAGCGCTGTTTTTCACCGAGTGTTCCGTGTACTTGCTCGGCCACAGGCAAAACCCGTCGTGGTGTTTCGCGGTGAGAATTACAAGCCCGACACCTGCATCTTTCAGCGCGCCGACCCACTGACGCGCGTCCAGTTTCGTCGGATTGAATATTTTCTCGTCTTCCGCGCCGTCTCCCCATTCCTTGTTCGTAAAAGTGTTCACGCCGAAATGAAGAAATGCGGCAAACTCAATTTTCTGCCATTCAAGCTGTCTCGCCGACGGCGTCACCTGAACGGCTTTCATCACAATTTCGTCCATCGTGTCCGCCGGTTCAAGCTTGATCGATTCAACGGCATACGTTGGGCCGGATAGAGAAAAAATAATGATGAAGCCAACAAGCAATCCAAATATAACCGCCTTGAACCGATAGAGATTCATTCTCAAACTCCTGAATCACAGCTATTCCGAATAGTAATAACGCGCCCGTATGACTATTTCGCCGGGGCCGGTTCGTGCGCCTTGCGCCCATAGACCTTTTCGTATGCCTTGCAGTACGGACACATACCGCCCTCGATTGTCTTTACGAACCAGAAGGCGAAACCCTTCTGTTTTACCCGCGCCTTAGTGCATACCGGACATTCCATGCACTTTTTCGCCATTTCCCTGTCTTTTTCCGTAATCTCGCTCTTCTCCATGATTCTTCCCCCTTTGTAAATTCCGGCGCCGTCCGACGCCTTTTCCTCAACTGGTAATTATATGTCTTTTTCATTATTTTGTAACTTCGTCGTTTCATATATCACACAGTCGCGGCGGCTGTTATAATTAGTTGCTGTTACTATTCGGTTCGGAGGGCGCTGAATGAACAAGAATATGACGCGTGCAATTACGGCTGCGGCCTTGTCTGTTTTGATATTCATTTCGGTCGCGTCGCGTGTGACTTTCGCCGATACGGGCGACTGCGCGGAGATCGCGACGGCGCAGGGAAATGTAACCGGAGTCGCGGATTCAAAAGCGGGAGTCTGCTCGTATAAGGGAATTCCGTTTGCGGCCCCGCCGGTCGGAAAGCTGCGCTGGGCAACGCCTAAGGAACCTGCGCCGCGCGATAAAACGCTGGTCGCCGACAAATACGGCAACGTCTGCGTTCAAGCTCCGTTTTCTCTTCTCGGCTCTTCAGATTCAAAAGGCAAATACGAAGGCGACGAGGATTGTCTTTATCTAAACGTCTGGCATCCGGCCGGCGCGCCGAAAGGATCGCTTCCGGTGATGGTGTTCATCCACGGCGGCTCGAACTTAACAGGCGCGGGAAGCTGGGAACTGTATGACGGGACGCGCATGGCGTCGCTTGGGAAAGTCGTTCTCGTCACAATTAACTATCGACTCGGCCCGTTCGGAATGATGGCGCACCCCGCGCTTCGCGACGCCGCCGGGATAGAAGGAAATTATTTTTCCTACGACCAGCTCGCGGCGCTGAAGTGGGTAAAGAGCAACATTGCGAACTTCGCCGGCGACCCGGAAAACGTGACGCTGTTCGGCGAATCAGCCGGCGGAATGAACATAGCCGCGTTTTTGCTTTCGCCTATCGCCCGCGGCCTGTTTCAAAAAGCGATCATAGAGAGCGGACCTCCGATCTTTCTCGGCGCGCCGCTCAAACCGAACGAAACCGCCGCGCTCGACGCCGCCGCTAAACTCGGCTGCCAGGAACCGGCCTCCGCCGCCGACTGTCTCCGCAAAGCCGATTCCGCTTCTGTCATGAAAGCGTTCGCGCAAGCCATGACCCCACGCGGCGGCGTTGTCGAGGTTTACGACCTTAACCCGGTCATGGACGATGTTGTTGTTTTTAAGAACCCATATAAGATGTTCGCAGAAGGCAATTACAACAAAGATGTCCGGTTGATTATCGGCACAAACAGAGACGAAGCGGGTTTTTATGCGATGAGCAAAACTTTAAATAATAAAAACGATTTTGAAAAAGCGCTTGTCGATGACACGGGATATGCGAAATCCGGGCTCGGCCTCGATCTCGACCTGAACGCGCTGAGAACGCGCTATCCGTTCGAATCCTATAAAAACGCTAAGAAGGCTTACATTGATATCTTCACGGATATGATATACGGCTGCCCGGCAATCGTTCAGGTGTGGCAACTCGCCGGCAATAATACTCCGGTGTACCAGTATCTGTTTTCGAAAAGTCCGGACGAGAAAGGGTTGCTCGGCGACATCGGTGTGTTCCACTCCGCCGAACTCCCTTTCGTATTCGGCAACTTCTCTTCTTTCGGAATCAGTTTCTCATCGCCTAAGAACATAAAGCTTTCCAAGTCCGTCATCTCGCTATGGACATCGTTCGCGCGCGACGGCGTTCCGAAAGCTGAAGGCTTCCCGGAATGGCCGCTGCACACAAAAGATAATCCGGCCTATCTGAAAATCGACTTGAATCCGGCCATTCAATCCGAACTCAAAAAAGACGCCTGCTCATTTTTTGACGCCGCTTATAGGAAAACTTATAGCGATTGATTTTGTATTCGGCCAGTTCAGGCGAACCATTTATACGCAAGATCGATTGCAAAACGTCCAAGTATGAGAACGATGTAGTATCTGACAATTTTTCCGGCGAGCGAGATGTAAAAGTATCGTTGGAAGTTTAATTTGATCATTCCGGACGCAATCGCTGTCAGCGACACCGGCGGAATGCTCGACACAGCGGACACAAAAACCACCGCATCCCTTGCGGCGCCGAAGCGTTTGAAATCAAAACTCTCAAGTTTCTTTTTGAATTTTTCGTTCAAGCGCAATGTGCCTGATCCCATCAGATAGTACAGACTGCTGCCTCCGTTGCTGCCCAACGCCGCAACAACCGGCAGAAGCCACGGAAAGCTCGTCGCGTATTTCGCGATGTTCAATTCCATTCCGAATAAATGCATTGGGACTTTGTCCATGTTCCCAAGCACAAGAATCATTACTTCAGACGGCAGAAAAATGATTATGCTCGATATGAAAGCGAAAATCGGAGCGAGTATGTATGCTATCATTCAACCTTCCAGCGCCGGACGTTCAACAGTCCGTTAGTCCGCATATTATAATGAAAAATATAATATTGTCAGGAATCCGCGTTCGCTATTTTACTGATGA
Source organism: bacterium (assembly GCA_041664945.1). GTDB lineage: Bacteria > UBP15 > UBA6099 > UBA6099 > UBA6099 > JBAYJY01. The sequence goes on from JBAYJY010000035.1 coordinate 15,619, forward strand.
AATCGGCAATCTCGATTTCGCCGGGCGGATCGCCGACCTCGCCCTTCCAGCCGGCGTCGCTCATTATGTGCCGCCCGATCGGCGCGTCACCCGGCATTTTCGGCAGAAGATGAACGTGAAAGTGCCTCACCATATCCGCGATTGAAACTATGTAATATTTCTCAGCGCCGACAATCTTTTCAGCGCGCCGCGCAGTCCGCAGCGCCAACTCAAAAAGATCCGCCGCCTGCTCCGGCTTCATGTCCGTGAATGTCTTCACGTGCTCCTTCGACGCCAGTATGATGTGCCCCTTCTTAATCGCATCGTTAGAATAAACCGCGATCGAATGTTCCGTTTCCTCGATAACATATTTCCGGTCCATACCGCAGAATACACATTCGCTTCCCATTCTTCACACTCCGACGCCGGCTCTTTTGCAACCCTTAGACCGGCTATTTGTATTATACTCTATCGCAGGATTTCGGAAATGTGAGAAACTAATAACGCGGAAATATTTCTGAAACAGGTGAAATATTCCGGAAAAGAAATGAAAATAGAAATCTGGAATGAATTTTAAGGAGGCATTATGAAAAAAATAATTTGTCTGGCGACGGTTTTTCTGATCGCAATTATTTCATCTTCTTTCAACAAGGCATCCGCTGAAGAAATGAAAAAAGATGAATCCATGCCGTTCTGGAACACTAAGCTTTCATTTGAGGAGCGCGCGAAAGACCTTCTCTCCCGGCTAACGCTTGAGGAGAAAGTTTCTCTGCTGTCGGAAACCGAGGACGCCATACCGCGGCTTGGCGTGTCAAAGTATTATCTCGGCAACGAAGCGCTGCACGGCGTTGTGCGGCCGGGCGCGTTCACTGTTTTTCCAATGGCAATCGCGCTTGCCGCCACATGGGACCCGGACCTCCTCTTCACAATCACAACCGCCATCTCAGACGAGGCGCGCGGAAAGACGAATCTTTTCAAAGGCGAGATGCAGTGCCAGTATTGCGGACTCCTGACTTTCTGGTCGCCTACGATAAACATCGCGCGCGACCCTCGCTGGGGAAGAACCCCTGAAACCTACGGCGAAGATCCCTATCTAACCGGAAGGCTGGCTGTTTCATTCGTTAAAGGGCTTCAGGGCAACGATCCGAAATATCTGAAGGTCGTTTCCACGCCTAAGCACTACGCCGCGAACAACGAAGATCACAACCGCTCCGAATGCAACGCAAAAATCTCCGAGCGCTCGCTACGCGAATATTACCTTCCGCATTTCAGAGACGCGATAGTCGAAGGCGGCGCTTACTCCATCATGGGCGCCTACAACGCAATCAACGCCGTGCCCTGCAACGCGAACAAGAAATTGATGACCGAGATACTGCGCGACGAGTGGGGATTCAACGGTTTCGTCGTCACCGACTGCGGCGCTGTCGGCAACCTCATCAACTGGCATAAATATTCGAAGGACGGCAAGAACGCTGCCGCCGACACTATCAATTCGGGAGTCGATCTCGAATGCGGCGGCGATCAGATAATGAAACGCAACCTGCCGGAGTCTCTGAAAACCGGCCTCACGACTCAGGAGACGATCGACCGCGCGGCATACAGAATGATACTTGCGAGAATGAAACTCGGAATGTTCGACCCGCCGGAGATGGTTCCTTTCAGCAAGATTTCACCCGACGAGGTCGGCTCGAAAGCTCATCAGGAGCTTGCGCGGCAGGCTTCTCGTGAATCCATTGTTCTATTGAAGAACGAAAAAGTCGGAGGCAAAAAACTGCTCCCGATAGACACCAGCAAAATCAAAACCATCGCTGTCGTCGGGCCAAACGCTAACGTAGCCCGCTTCGGCGACTACAGCGGAACATCCGTTTATGACCCGATCACGCCCCTTATGGGCATCAAGAATAAGGTCGTCGACAACGTTAAAGTAAATTTCGTTCAATGGACTTTGAGCGCAGGCGCTTCTGACTTCGTATCGGTCGAACCGGAGAACCTCCGAAACGGCGGCGAAAAGGGGCTGAAAGCCGAATACTTCAATAATAAGAAGTTCGAAGGAACGCCTTCGACAATGCGCACGGACGCAAAAATCGACATTGACACTATGAACAAGCCGCCGGACCCGGCGATTCCCGCCATCGGATTCTCCGTGCGCTGGACCGGGAAGCTGGTTCCATCCGTTTCCGGCGATCACAGCCTCTCAATATTGGCAAAAGGCGGCGCACGGCTTTATCTCGACGGCAAACTGATTGCCGAAAAACAACTCTTGGGAAAAACAAAAATGAAGGCCGGGCAGCCGCTCGGCAACAGCGCTTTTGTGAAGGATACCGTTCAGCGAGTCAAAGCAAATCTGGCTCTCGAAGCAGGCAGGGAATACGACATTAAAGTTGAATTCATTCACGAGAGCGGAAGCGCATTCGCAAAACTCGAATGGATGCACCCGACTGTAAATATCGACGCGGCGCGGGCGAAAGAACTCGAAACGATTAAAAACAGCGACATCGCTCTGGTCTTTCTCGGAATCGGGCTCGATCAGGAGCGCGAAGGCATCGACCGCGCGGACCTCGACCTGCCGTTCGATCAGAGAGAATATATTCGGCAGGTTTATGCCGCGAATCCGAAAACAGTAGTTATTCTCATCAGCGGAAGCCCGCTTTCGATCAACTGGATTAAGGATAACGTTCCCGCGATCATCGAGGCCTGGTACCCCGGCGAACAAGGCGGCAACGCTATCGCCGATGTGCTGTTCGGCGACTACAATCCCGCGGGCAGACTGCCCTTCACTTTCTTCAAATCGGTCGACGACCTCGCTCCTTTCGACGACTACGAAGTCACTCACGGGCGCACCTACATGTACTTTACAAAAGAGCCGCTGTACCCGTTCGGCTACGGACTGAGCTATTCCGGCTTCGAATACGGCGATCTTTCAATCGATAAAAAGAAAGCTAAGGAATCCGACACGGTCAATGTGAGTTTCAATGTAAAGAACACCGGCGACGCCGATGGCGACGAGGTCGTTCAGCTATATATTCACAACGTCGAATCGCCCGTAATTCAACCGGCAAAGCAGCTCCGCGGATTCAAACGGATACATCTGAAAAAAGGCGAAACGACAACCGTGACGCTGCCTCTGTTGGTTAAGAATCTCGCATTCTGGGACGACCGGACCAACAAATTCTTTGTCGAACCCGGCGCGTTCGATATCTTAGTCGGCGCTTCATCGAACGATATTAAGCTTAAAAGCAAAATTGAAGTCATCAAATAGACGGAAGTTGCAGCTTTGAAAACATCTTAGGGGCGCGACACGTCGCGCCCTTTTTTATTTGCCGATTTTATCTTCCAACGATTTGGATGTTAAAGCCGCTTCTCGATTTCGGAACTGATATTTCGAGCGCTTTGTTTGCGCCGGCAACTTTCCACGACGGAGACCCGTCAGAAGCCGGCTTCTTTATGGTTTCCCCATTTAGTTTCACGGATATTGTTCTCGCTGAAACGCCGTGAGCGATTATCTTCCAGTCTCTCATGTCAGGCAAGCCTGAGAAAGCGCCCTTTGTCGGCTCGACGCTAACCTCAAATCCGCCGCCCGATGGTTTGACAACAACTTTTGTTGTCGCGAATTCGCCTCGTTTGTAACCGTTTGTCGCTCCGTCATCTTCATACAGTTCATACTCAAATTTCCCGGCGCCCGGATATATGTGGAATTCAATTACATCGCGCCGCAGTTGGCCTGTGTGCTGTATCTCCGGCCCCATCGCTATAACGCTGCCGCCGCGAATGAAAAGCGGAATCGTGTCCAGCGGAGCAGGATACTTTATCTCAGACGGCCCTTTGTATACTCTGTCAGTTTTGAAATCATACCAAGCGCCAGGCGGAAAATAAACGCGCTTCGTCTTTTCGCCCTCCCGCAACACAGGCGCGGATAAAATGCTCTCCCCGAACAAAAACTCGCCGACCTCGCTCCATGACTTTTTGTCGTTTGGGAATTCGAGAAACAGCGGCCTCATAGGCGGCAGGCCTGTCACATTCATCTGGCGCAACACCGTATAAAGATGCGGCAGAAGCCTGTAGCGCAATTTTATGGTGTCTCCCATTATTTTTTCGGCCTCGGGTCCATATGCCCACGGTTCGCGTGGATCGTGGTCGCCGTGCGCGCGATAAATCGGATTGAACAATCCGAACTGATGCCATCTTGCCATCAGCTCCGCCGACGGGTGGCCTTTGAATCCGCCCATATCCGTGCCCCACACCTGCAGGCCGCTGAGACCTGCGGAGAGCCCCACGGGTATCTGGTTCTCCAAGTGCTGGAACGACGAATCCAGGTCGCCGCTCCAGAACGCCGTCCCGTATTTTGCGTCGCCCGCGCTTCCGGACCTGCTGAATATGAACGCCCGTTCATCCGGAAAATTCTTCTCATAAGATTCGGCGATCGATTTCGACATCAACACCGGCTGAACGTTGTGGACAAAATCGCGCGATGTTTTTCCCGCATAATACATATCGTCGAAATCAACGTCCGGTTCGTTCAGATCCGTCCACCAACCGTCTATGCCGGTTTCGTGAAGCCGTTTGATCGTCTCCTGCCAGAAGTCTCTTGTTTTGCTGTTGCAGAAATCGAACAGCGCGCCGGGCCGGCCCCACAGATCGAATGTTTTCACGACTCCCTTTGCGTCCTTACAAAACAGCTTATCCATCCGCGCCTTCATATAATATTTAGTATTCGTCCACGCATAAGGCTCGATAATCACCATCGCCTTAAACCCGTCGGCTTCCATCTTTTTGTTGAATTCAATCGCGTTGGGAAACGTCTGCGGGTTCCACTCAAGATTCCCCATGCCGCCGACCCCCTGCCAGTCTATATCGAATATGATCGTGTCCGCCGGAATCTTTTTCTTCCTGAATGTTTCCATAATCGCTGTGACTTCGTCCGCGTTGTGGTATCCATAGCGGCTCTGCATGAATCCGAGCGTCCAGAGCGGCGGAATCGGAGTCCGACCTGTAATGAGCATGAATTTCGCAAGCGATTCCGCAGGCGTCTTCGCATCTATGATAAAGAACCTCAACCGGCCGCCGGCCGCCTCCCACGTGTACTGCTTTTCATCCGTGAAATTGAATTCGCCTTTCGAGTTATTGTCTATGAACAGACCATACCCGCGAGAGCTGTAAAAATAATTGATCGGCAGGTCCGCCGGCGCCCAATGTCTGTTCCAAACCGCGCGCGTCCTGCCTTTGTAGTCGAGTTTAAGCAACCCTTCTTTTGGAGTCAGCGGCTCCCCTAATCCGTAAAAATGCTCATCCGGCGAGGAGCTGAATCCCAGCGTCACTTTTCCGTTACTCTCCCAACATGCGTTTTCCAATTCGACTATCGGCTCTTTCGATGCCGAATAGAACCGGAGCGCGGATGAATTGCCGGACAAGAGATTCGATACATCTTCTTCGTATCCCCTTGCATGTCCGATGATAATGCCGCCGTCCGCTGAAAATCCTATCTCGCCCGGCTTGAGCGCTCCGGTATCCGCCGCGGATGTCTGGCATCTCACTTCCGCATTCGGACGCTCCGACGTTTCTATGCTTACTTCCACTATTCCGCCTTCATAGGCGATAATGCTCGCTTTTCCGTTAGCGGCATTCAACACATACTTGCTCGTCTGCCATTCCACGCCGGTAAACGGGCCAAGACACTCCGCGCTACGCACATCAACCGAAGCGCCGCCAAGCGCGCCGATAAACGCTAACAAAATAAACGCTTTAATAAAATGATGTCTATGCATGCACGTCTCTATTTTCATCCGTATTCAGGCCCCTCTCCCTTGTTCACAAATATTCCCGGCAGGTCGCAATCACTTGAAGCTCTATTCTATCAAATCAAACGGCTTCATAAAACATTTTGTTAATTATGTATTTGTCGTCTTTAGACGGATGTTTTTAAATCCGAAATAAACAATTTGTTTCCATTATGCTCAAAATGTGATAGTTTTTGTTTGGCTTATACTGGATGCTGGAGGCATTTATGCGCAAAACGCTATTTATACCATCAATAATCCTTACGTTCCTCGCGATAATCGCGGCAAACACATTAGCGGCGGCGCCCGTCGCAAATCTCGACGGCATCATCAGCGAATTCAAATCGCCAGATGTAAAATACGGCAGCGCCCCTTTCTGGTCGTGGAATGAAAAATTAGAACCGGCCGAGCTTCGCTCGCAGGTTGACGAGTTCAAATCAGGCGGCATGGGCGGATTCTTCATGCACGGCAGGGTCGGCCTAATCACCACATACATGTCGGAAGAATGGATGAACGGAGTTCGCGCAAGCATCGATCAGGCGAAGAAGAACGGAATGCTCGCCTACCTTTACGATGAAAACGGGTATCCGTCCGGCACGGCGGGCGGCGCGATTCCCCGCATGAACCCGGATTACATGATTCGCGGATTGCTGATCAGAGTCGCCGAAAAACCGCTCGAAACAAAAGATCTCGGACACAACTGGAAACTCATTCGAGTTTTTGAGGCATCTATCGAAGGACAGGATGTTAAGGACTGCAAAGACATTACGCCAGAGGCCGGCGGTTCCGTCGCCGCTCCGGCGCAGGGAAAAACGCTTCTATATTTCTATCGAGTGATCGGCGGCGGTCCCAACTATGTGGACGGCGCGTCATACATAGACGCTATGAATCCGAAAGCGGTCAAGGCATTCATCGATTATTCGTATGAACCTTATAAGAAGGCTTTCGGAAACGAGTTCGGGAAAACCATTCCGGCTGTTTTCACTGACGAGCCTATGTATCACAACGAATACGACATGCCCGGCGCTCTCACCGTCCCATGGACGGACGCCATGCCGGACACATTTAAAAAGAGATACGGCTACTCCATCGAGGACAAACTCCCTCTGATCTTCTACAACGGGCCCGGCGCGTATAAAGCGCGACTCGATTTCTGGACGAACGCCACCGAGATGTATCGCGACGCCTACGGACGCCAGATTTATGAGTGGTGCGAACGCAACAACATCAAATTCACAGGCCATTATTTCGGCGAAGAGAGCTACATCACCCAGATGCGCTGGACAGGCGCCGCTATGCCTATGTATGAATTTCAGCAAATGCCCGGCATGGACCACCTCGGCCGCAATATTAAGGAATTGCTCGTCGCCAAACAGGTCAGTTCTGTCGCCCACCAATTCGAACGGCCTCTCGTTCTCACAGAAATTTACGGATGCAGCGGCTGGAATCTCAGCTTTGAAAACATGAAATGGATCGCTGATTGGCACTACGCGCTCGGCGTCAACTTCATGACCCAGCACCTGTCATACTACTCAATGCGCGGCTGCCGAAAACGCGACTATCCGCCCTGCATTCAGTATCAACAGCCCTGGTGGCGCTACCACAAAATCATCGCCGACTATTTGCGCCGCGCCACTTTTATCACTTCTCAAGGCAAATACGTCGCCGACACTCTCGTTATTCACAACATTTCCAGCGCGTGGGCCGCCAATATTCCCGGCGACAGTAAACCGATCGAAAAACTCTGCGACAAGTTGATTTCGCTGATCACTTATCTCACTTCACATCAGGTTGATTACGATCTCGGCGACGAGATAATTATCGCCAATCACGGAAGCGTCAACGGCAACCGTTTCATAGTAAATAAGATGTCATATTCATCAGTTGTAGTATCGCCGGGCGTCACGCTACGAGCGGAAACGGTAAAACTACTTAAAGAATTCGAAGCGGGCGGCGGTCAAGTGGTAATGGTGGAACCGGCTCCGTCCTTTGTCGACGGCGACAAGCCTTTCAAAATCGACTGCGCCATTGTCGCTAAAGACAACGCTGACGCTGTTGCAAAGCTTTCGCCTTATCTCAAAAGCCGAATTGAAGTCACGCCGAATAACGGAGAGACGGCGGAAACAATTTACATTCAGCAGCGGGATATTAATGGAAGCAAATTCGTGTTTTTCGTTAACACAGATCAGGGAAAAGCCTTCGACGCGACCGCAAAGCTGCCTTACGAAGGACTTGTCCGCGAATGGAAGCTTTTCGACGGAACAGAGTCTGATTATCCGTCCGCCGTTAATGGCGGGAAAACAGACATCCATTTTCACCTTCAACCCGCCGGCTCGTTCGTCATCAGCATTACTCCCGGCGTCAAACCATCCGTGGAGCCGATTGTTTTGTCCACGCCTGTTAGGGAAGGAAAGCTTTCCGACACATGGAAAATCGTTTCTCAGGATTTGAACTCTCTTACAATCGACTACATAGACTACAAACTTGAAGGCGATTCTAATTGGACCCTAAACGCAACTTACTACGAAACAAAAGACGCTCTCGAAAAGATGGGCTCAGGAAAGAAATTCAACGTTCGTTACGATTTCAAGATAAACGCCGATCCTAAAGGGTTTAAAAAGCTGTTCATCGCCGTCGAACAACCAGAAAAGTATGAAATTGCAGTGAACGGGAAACGCGTTGTCTATACCGACGAAGGCTGGTGGCGCGATAAATCGTTTAAGTTAATCAACATACGCGACATTGCTGTCGAAGGCAAAAACGCGGTGGAACTCTCGGGCATCTATGCCACAACAAAACTTCCCGGATCGATTAATACGGCGCCGGACAGCATTGAAGTCGAGGCCGCATATGTTGTCGGAGATTTTTCCGTACGCCCCGATTCCGGCTCCGGTTTCGCCATTAAGCCACAAATCAACGAGGTTAAGAACGGAAATCTCGCATCGCGAGGATTCCCGTTCTTTTCCGGGTCTATCGTTCTCTCGCAGAACGCGGACCTGAACCCTGCGGCCGGCGAAAAGGTTTTTCTCGAACTCGACGGCCTCGAAGCGATCGCGGCAAAAGTATTCGTGAACGGCGCCGAGGCCGGACTTATCGCCTTCCATCCTCACCGGATCGACATCACCAGGCTCTCGAGAGCGGGTTCCAACCTCATTGAGTTTGAGTTGACAGGAAGCAATCGCAATCTGCTGGGGCCGCATCATAACATCCTTCAAGAACCGCTCTATGTGTCGCCGCGCGATTTCGAACAGAATTTCACGAAAAGCTACAACTTTGTGCCTTTCGGCATTACCGGCGGCGTTCGGGTATCCTACTATCGCTAACGCTCTTGATTCACGATATTTCGCTGTAAAAAAAAAGCCCCCATTAAGGGGGCATGCAGGGGGAATAGATTAATCCCTTTTCGCTTTCGCGTTTTCGGGATGTTAAACTTAGTTACAAATCGTTTCTTCTCAATCCTCTATATTTCATCAAGTCCAGCCGGGCTGACGAGCACTTCGCGCGGCCTCACTCCATCATACGGGCCGACCACATTCCGTTCTTCCATGAGGTCGACAAGCCGCGCCGACCGGTTATAGCCTATCCGCAACCGCCGCTGCAACATTGAAATCGACGCCTGTCCGGTATTGACCACTATTTCGACGGCCTGTTTGTACAACGCTTCATCCTCGGAAACAAAACCGTCGCTTCCGCCGCCCGTCCCGTTACCTACGGGAACATTGAATTTCACGCCGTACGTCACCTGCCCCTGATCCTTCCAGAACTTCACGAGGCGTTTCACTTCATCGTCGGAAACAAACGCGCCCTGCAGCCGCATCATACGCGGGGAATCGATCGGCATGAATAGCATGTCCCCCCGGCCAAGCAGCGACTCGGCGCCTTTCCTGTCCAATACCGTGCGCGAATCTATCTGCGACGCTACGGCGAAAGAAATGCGCGATGGGATGTTGTTCTTTATCGTTCCGGTTATTACTTTCGTGTCCGGCCTTTGAGTCGCGAGTATCACATGTATTCCAGTCGCGCGAGCGAGCTGAGTTATTCGGCAGATGTAATGCTCGACATTTTGTATCGGGGTCGACACCATCATCAAATCGGCTAATTCGTCTATGACGACAACCAGCCGAAACATTTTCTCTTCGTCGTCCTCAACATATTTGTTGTAACCGTCAATATCCCGCACGCCGACCTCGGAGAAACGCTTATAGCGCTTGTCCATCTCGTCGCAAACCCACCGGAGCGCGTTTGCCGCCTCGGAGGCTTCTTTAATGACAGGGGTCAGGAGATGCGGAATTCCGTCATACGGGGTCAGTTCGACGCGCTTCATGTCTATCATGATAAATCGAACTTCGCTCGGAAATTCGCGCGCTATGATATTCGTGATTATGCAGTTGAGGCATACGCTTTTCCCGGAATTCGTCGAACCGGCGACAAGCATGTGCGGCATTTTCACCAGATTCGTAAAAACCGGTTTCCCAACTATGTCTTCGCCGAGAATAAACGAAAGCGGTTTTTTGCTTCTCATAAATTCCGGATCGAGAAAAATCGATCTCATTGGAACGAGAGCCCGTTCCTTGTTCGGCACCTCGATGCCGACCATTGATTTACCCGGTATCGGAGCTTCTATACGTATGCTTTTTGAATCCGTTGCCAAAGACAGCGCAAAGTCGTTTTCAAGCGTAACGATCCGCGAGACCTTCGTGCCCGGTTCCAGCTCCAGTTCAAACCTGGTAAACGCGGCGCCTTTTACGACGTTCGCAATTTTCGCCGGCACATCGAAACTCTGAAGAGTCTTTTCGAGTTTGTCGCGCATAGCGTTATCCATAGTGGACTCCGTGGCTTCAATTCTTTTATCGAGCCAGTCATCCGCCGACGGCAACCGCCACATTATCGTTCTGTCCCCGTCCTTTTCCTCCGATGTCCTTATGACCTCAGGCTGCGAGGTTTCTTCAATTTCATTCGGCGCTTTTTTCGCCTTTACTTTTGTTTTCTTGGATTTATTATCTTCTGAATCGGCAGCGAACCCTTTAACATCAGACGCAACGGCATCATTTTCAAAGGAATCGCTTTGTTCATCAGCGCTGTCGTCGTCCATGAAAGATTGAGGCTGCCCCGCGCGAGCCATCTCCTCTTCCATCAATTTTTTCGCCCGCGCTTCCAGTTCGCGTTCTTTTTTAGCTTTTTCTGCTTCGATCTTCGCAAGCTTCGCGGCTTGAACGGCTTGATGCTTTGCCTTAGCTATTCCATAAGCATTTGCTACAGCCGTTCCGATTTTTCTCCCCACGAACAAAATATACGGCTCGATTTTCAGATAAAGATTTTTATATGATATTTTCAACGAAATCTTCGCATATATTAAAGCTATCGCTATTAAGACCATCGCCACGCCGAACCGTGAAATTCCGCGCGCGAGCCCGGCTACAAAAAATGAACTTACCGCGCCACCGCCGGCCATATAATCAACTTCGCTCAAATAGTCTCCGTTTATGCTTATTAGCAACGCCAGATTGATCCACGCCCCTGTGAGCAGGCCGATCAGCGTCACATGAAGCGCCGCTTTCATCAGCGCGGCGCGCCTCCATATGATCCACATTCCTATCAGCCCTATCAATGACGGAACCATTATCGCCGTATAGCCGAAAGAGCGAAGATACATCTCCTTTATCCCGTAAAGAGTCGCCGCTTCCTGCCCCACAAACAACGCGACCCCCGACAGGACCGCAAGCGTTATCACAAGTATGCCGAGTATTTCGTGAAGTATCTTTTCCTCACGGCTCCCGGTTTCTTTTTTCTTTCGCACTTTTTTAGTTGCGCTCATTTTTCATCGTCCCCCCCCAACACATCAAAACGTTCAAAATGCAAATCGAACGTTTTCATACACATAGAACACGGCGCCGACTTACGCCCTGCTTTTATTCCAACATTTGTCCGCGCTCTTTCTTACTTACCCAACTCGACCGACCTGCGGTATGCGGCTTCCACGGCGTCGATCACGATTCCGCGAAAACCTCCTGTTTCCAGCTTCGACGTCGCCGCCACCGTTGTTCCGCCGGGCGACGACACACGCGCCCGAAGTTCAAGCGTATCCGCATCCGTCTGTTCAGCCATCAGCGCCGCGCCGGCCACTGTTTTCACAGCGAGTTTCTTAGCGCTCGCCCGGTCGAGTCCGAACTTCACTCCGGCATCCGTCAACGCCTCAATGAACATGAACACATACGCAGGCCCGCTTCCGCTCAACGCGGTCACGGCATCAAGTTTTTCCTCGGCGACCATCACCGCGCCGCCCAAAAACTCGAATAAGTCATAGACAAACTTATTCGCCGCATCCGGAGCAGACTTGTCGGCTGACACGCCTGTCGCGCCTTTCCGAATCAGACACGCGACATTCGGCATAACTCGTATCACCGGAGTCTCCGGCCCTATAAGTTCTTTGATCCGCGAGGTCTTCACTCCCGCCATTATGCTCACTATCGTCGGCTTCCGCGCCGGCCACGCCGACTTGATCGCGCCTGCTATGCCGCTGAACTGATCGGGCTTAACGCATACAAATACGATGTCGGCTTGATTGACAAGGTCCTCCAAAGAGCCTGTTGTTTTGACCTTTAGCTTCGCGTTTAATTCAGCGGTTCTGCCTGAGTCGACATCGTATATGCTGATGCTTTCAGCAGCGAGCAGCCCGCCTTGCGCGAGCCCCTCGATAATGCTTGCGCCCATCTTCCCGGCGCCTATAAATCCGACTTTACCGTCAAAACTCATGTTTCACCTTTTCCGGACTTCCGGAACGCTCCGGATATCCCTCTCACAGATCGTCGAAACCGAGTCCGCCGCCTGTCGTCGCGTCTTTTCCGACTCTCTCCTGCAATTCGTCGAGTTGCGAAACGGAAATGCCTTCGGGCGTGAACAGGAAAATGTCGCTGCCGACTTTTTTGTATTCGCCGCCCAGCGCATATACCGTGCCGCCGAGGAAATACAGAACTTCTTTCGCTATGTCTTTTTCAATCTTCGAAAGGTTCATTATCACAACGCGGCCTTCTCGAATCTTGTCCGCCGCGTCGCGAGCGTCATCCATGTTTCGCGGGCTTTTGATGTTGATGCTGCCCTGCATGATCTCTTCGCCGCGAAGATAGTGCACTTTGCCGCTCTGTTGAGCCTGGCGCGGCTTCTTTGTGTTGACGAAATGCGACGTGTCAGACTGTTCGGATTCGAACGAGAAGAATGTCTTGAAGAATGATACCACCTGTCCTACTAATCCGTCTGATGCTGCTGCTTGCATTTTATACCCCCCTTTTTTTTAGCGCGGCTGCTGTGTTGACCGCCTCGCCGGGTTCCGGCTCCGCGCCGCTGATGCCGATATTTTCGGCTGAATTTTTTTTCGAAACCCGGCTTTTACTCTGCTTTTCAGGCCTCACCTCCCTTCAAATATCGCGCGCCCTATGCGCACCATTGTCGATCCTTCTTCAATCGCCATCTCAAAATCGTCGGACATGCCCATCGACAATTCTTTGAATTCCGGCCTGCCCGCTCTTATCTTTTCAAACAGCGCGCGCGTCTTTTCAAATGCGCGCCTCATTTCCCTCTCGTCGTCCGTCAGCGGCCCTATTGTCATCAGTCCGCGCAATTCAATTCCCGGCAACCCGCCTATCGTCACCGCCGCCTCTTCTATTTCCTCCGGCTCGAAACCGTGTTTCGTTTCCTCCGCCGAGCTGTTTACCTGAATCAAAACAGGCATATTTTTGCCTGCTTTCCCCAGTTCCTCAGAGAGTCGTTGTCCGAGCCTGAACGAATCGACGGAATCTATCGCATCGAAAATCCTGACTGCGTCTTCCGCTTTGTTCCGCTGCAGGTGTCCGATCATCCTGAAAACAAAACTCCCGTTTAGTTTCGGCCTCTTCGTCAACGCTTCCTGAACCCGATTCTCCCCTATGTCGTTTATTCCGGCTCCTATCACTGCCTGTATCTCTTCGGCCGTTCTGAATTTCGACACTACAACCATCGTTATTTCATTGCAATCCCGTCCGTTTCGCTCAGCGGCGGCGCTGATCCGCTCTTTCAGATCTTCAATGTTTCTTTTAATATTCTCCGCGCCTGTCATGTTTTTTTGCTCCGCGCCTCTTCGATCGCTTTCTTATACTCTTTGTATAGATGCGCCCGACTCACTCCGTGAAAGAGAATTTCCCATGGGAGAGCTTCATTCTCCGCGCGTTCCCTGCGAGCGGCCTGATTCGCCTCCTGCCCATGGCTTTTCAGCGACTGCGACAGCGATATCTTTTCGCCGCCGCGCGACATTTGCTCTGCGGCTTCCAGCAAAACCGGCCCAAGACGCCTGTCGCCTCTCGCGAGAATCGCCTGCTCGTTTGAAAGCCTCAAACTCTCAACTTTGAGCGCGACTCCCTTTACGCCGGACAATTCTTTCTTCAACAATTCCTTCCTGCGTCTCAACACGTCCGCCGCCGCAAACGGCGCCCACTGCATCGGCGTGAAAGGCTTCGGAATCATCGGCGTTACGCTGCACAGGATCTCCCAGCCGGATCGTTTCCTTATCTCTTTCGCAACATCCGCTATCGCCGCCACGTCTGTGTTTTCCTCGCCCGGAACTCCGATCAGAAAATACAGCCGCAATCTTTTCAGACCCGGCAGAGGACGCGCCGCCACAAATGCGTCGAGATCCTTCAGCGCGTCTTTTCCTATAACCCGCGAGAGACGTTCCGTCGCCACCTCCGGCGCCGCGGCGATGGACTCGAGATCCAGCGCCGGAGCGATATCAGCAAGAAGTTTCAAAGCGCCGGCGTCCATGCGGACTGACGAAAATGAAACATTTCCACCTGCCTCAGCGGCCAGTCCGCATATCGCCTTCAGGTTCGACGCCCTTGTGAACGCCGTTCCGATCACTCCGATTTTCGGCGTAACCGCAAGCCCTTCAGCGACTGTTTCCACAAGCCCGCCGGCTTCCCTGAAATTTCCGGAAGTATGCGAAGCGAGACAGAATCTGCATCGGTACGGACACCCGCGGCTCGCTTCCACAAGAAACCGATTCGGAAAAACCGATTCGTCGGTGATGATCGGCGAATGCGCCGCGACGGAAATCAAATCCGCCCGCGCCGCCGTCACCCTTGCCGGGGCCCCGTCAGCCGCCTCTATCGCTTCAAGCGCGCCGCCTATTCCGTAAACATGCCGGTAGTCTGACGGCAGATAAACTCCGTCGAGATTTCTCAGTTCCGGCCTGATCGCATCGAGCCGCGAGCGTTTTGCTGGACCGCGCCGCGTTTCCGAAACGGCCGCGATGAGCAGATCGATTAACGGGTCCAGAACAGGTTCCGCTTCTCCGATAACCGCGATATCAATGAAATCCGCAATGGGTTCCGGATTCGCGCTGACCGCGACTCCTCCGGCAATAACAAGCGGGCCGCCTCTTCTCTTCGCGGCGACAGGTTCGATGCCGCCGAGAATAAGCATCTTCGGCAGCGCCTGATATCCGCCTTCATAGGGCATTGAGAACGCGGCGACATCGTACTCGGACAAAGCGCGCCCTGTCTCATGAGCGCAAAGCCGCTCTCCATATTTTAGTTGCCGGTCAGCGTCAAAGAACCGGTCGCAACGCACCTCCTGCCGACTGTTTAAAAGGTGATACACCCACAAAAACCCGAGATTCGCCATGCCGACGCGATAGATGTCCGGAAATCCCAGAGCCGCGCGCAGATCGAAATCGCGCCATCTCGTTCCTTTTCCGGGGTCTTTCACCCATCGTTCCCGCATCCGTTTTCATCTCCGTCAATCGTCCTGTTTATTTTTTTTCCGCAGAAACGGCGGCAGATCGAGTTCATCCGAAGCGTTCATGACCGGCCGTTTCGGTTCCGGCGGCTGAGCGGCCAATGGAAGTTCCTGCGCTTGCGCCGGCGGCTTATTTTCGATTGGTGGAGCAGGAGTCGGGACCGGTTTTGAAACTGGCGGCTGCGGAACAACCGGCGCCTTTACTTCTTCTTGCTGCCTCACTATTTTCGGCTTCATTGCGCCTTCGGTGAATGACGTAGCGATCACAGTCACTCGAACTTCGTCCCTCATGTTGTCGTCAATCACCGTTCCGAAAATAATATTCGCGTCCTCCGAGGCGGCGGTTCTCGCCACTTCGGCGACAGTGTTAATTTCAGTCAGACTCAGATCGGGCCCGCCGGTAATATTCAGAAGAATTCCTTTTGCGCCCTCTATAGATGTTTCGAGCAGCGGACACGATATAGCTGCCTCGGCGGCGCGCCGCGCGCGGTCGTCGCCCTTGCTCACTCCGATCCCTATCAGCGCCGTCCCGGCGTCGCTCATTATCGTCTTAACATCCGCAAAATCCAGATTGATCATTCCCGGAATAGTGATCAGGTCAGAAATCCCCTGCACTCCCTGCCGCAGCACGTCGTCCGCGAGTTTGAACGCTTCAATCAAGGCGGTTTCGCGCTTGATAATGTCGAGCAGCCTGTCGTTAGGAATGACTACTATCGTATCCACATACTTTGAGAGTTGCGCGACGCCTTCCTCGGCGGATTTCATTCTGCGCCGTCCTTCAAACGCAAACGGTTTTGTAACGACGCCCACCGTCAGCGCGCCGAGCGATTTGGCGACGCGCGCGACAACCGGCGACGCGCCGGTGCCGGTGCCGCCGCCCATGCCCGATGTCACGAACACCATGTCCGCTCCCTCGAGCATGTTCTCGATCTCCGATATGCTCAACTCCGCCGCCTTCAGGCCGACCTCCGGGTCAGCTCCCGCGCCCAATCCGCGCGTCAGCTTTCCGCCGATCTGAAGCTTTTCCTCGGCTCGGTTCTTCTCAAGCACCTGGCCGTCGGTATTCACCGCTATGAAATCCACTCCGCGGATTCCGACCTCTATCATTCTGTTCACGGCATTGCATCCGCCGCCGCCGACTCCGACCACCTTGATCCTCGCCAGCTTTTCTATTTTCGGTTCGAATTTCACTCTTTCACCTCCGAATACTTTTTTTATTTAAACAGGCCGCGCAAGAATCCTGACGCGGCTCGGAATATTGTTTTCGGGCCTCCGTGCCCCGGATCATTGTGCATCGCGTTACGCGCGGCAAGCCGCAGCAAGCCGACAGACGTCGAAAACCCGGGTCCAGCCACCAAGTCTGCGTGAGCGCCCTCATAATACGGAC
>JBAYJY010000036.1:0-32122 GCA_041664945.1 bacterium
AAAACGGTAAAAATACACTTAACTTGTGATGACGGAACAATACTTTTGTTTTCTGAGCAGTTATTAGACAAGCTCGCGCCCGCCCTCAAACTGCGCCGCCGCCGAAAACTTAACCCTGCTGCCGCTGCCGCCGCCCGCGCCCAGCTCAGTGCCTTGCGAAAATAGCGCGGGAAACATGCCCTCAGAGTGGATTTTCGTGACCTGTTTTGAACGAACGGCGCAAAAGGCACACAACTACAGGGTATGGGATATTTTTCTAATTTTTTTTACTTTAATTTTTTTTCTGAGGCATGCATATAAATGTATCACAAAAAAACATGCCAATATACTACTAACAGGCGGCGGGACTGGGAACACCCCACACCCGCCCCGGTGGGTATCAGTATCATATATCAATTATTACAACGCGCGCGCAACAGTAGGTTTATGAAGGCGCCAGATGTTTTCTCAGGATGTTTGACTGTCCGGCTACTCGCGCGAAGCATGCGCGGATATAAAAAATATTGCCTATGCTGAATATCGGAACAAGGGCCATGTCGCCTCATGTGGGTACATTGCTAAACGTCAGTATGTATATACAAAAACTATGTACGTATATTAATAACCCTATCCCCAATTCGTGCCGGATTACCACTACCCGCCACCGGGGGGGGCATGCTCACAAAGCTGCTGCGCTGCCGTGATCGAGGGGCAACAATGCAGCCAGAAAAAAGCCGTTTAAGGATAAACAATGCGCTGCGCTGCTGCAAATAACGCTATTAAACAAAGGCTTTTTGCGGGCTTGCGTGGTGTCGGTAGTAATGCGGTAGTAAACGAGGCACATTTTGCATGCCGGATGGCACTTGCGCCGAAACCGATAAATCGAGGAAGCAGACAATAGCGCGGGACGGGCCACACCTTTACATAACGCGCGTGTGAGCGAGGGAAAACGAAAAATGAACGAACAAATATTATATGTGTCGGGTATCATGCCGTGGGTTTATCGGCCACCGGGCTTATTTGCGACAAACAATAATTCCGAATTTGTAATTGCACTCATTCCCATGTTCCGAATAAAAGTAAGGATTAAAAGCATAAGTGTCATTATTCTTAAATTTCGTGTAGACAGAATGTGTGATTCTATTCTCCTTAATTATCGAATAAATACCTTCGTAATGATACGAATAATTTTTATACGGTGTCGGCCAGACAAACCATGCAAGGAATAAAGTAATGAGAACCATTGCGGCAATTAGAAGAAAGTGTTTAGGCTCAAGCTTCATTAGCGCGCCCCCGATAAATAGTGATAGCTTGCTTTGTTTGAATTCAGAAGTGTATCAACGTCCGGCAGGGCCGGACTTCTTACTTTGCTGCGCAATAACGTCTAAGGCTTTCTGCAAGTCTTTAGGCGAGCGCGCAACATGCTCATTAAAGGCACTTAAGAGAAAGTCTGCCGCGCTTATTCCGTCTGTCGCTGCCGCTGCCTTTAACTTTGCAATGTCCGAGGCGGGCCACCAAATTGTTATCCGCTCGCGTTGTTCGTCTGCTTTTTCCATAACAGATATTTTAGCAGAATGGAGAAAGTTTGCAATGTGTCTTGACGTTATAACGTCTTAGGGCTATAATTATATTGCCGGGAGTGATAAAAGTCATGTCAAATGTAACAACCAACATATACGAAATTAAAACGGTTTGGTGTCGTTCATTCCCGGCAGGCATGGCGCGACATACAAGCCGTTTTTTTATTGTCTTTAAGTTTCATAAACCATAAACGAAAGGGGCCACAAAATGGCTAAGAGCGAAAAGAGCGGCGGCGGGTTGTATAAAAAGAATGGGTCGGGTTATTGGTACTATTCATTCTCCGTTAAAGGGACACGTTATCAGGGCTGCACACTCACAGAGAACCGGACACTTGCAAAGCAAATCAAAGAGGCAAAACGCGCAGACGCATTGAGACAGGAAAGCGGTTTTGTGAAAGAGAACAACGCGACACTCAGAGAACTTGTGCAAAGGTATCTTGAGGCAACAAAAGACGAAAAGCGCTCACACTTGCGGGACGTTCAAATTGCTGATACCATGCTCGCCCATTTCGGCGGCAACAAAAGACTTTCAGAAATGAACGGCAACGAAATATTGATAAAGGGGTATATAGAGGCCCGAAAGAAAAACGGCGGCATTGTCGTAAACGGGAAGCCGCGCGCAGCGGCAAGCCGGACAACTATCAACAGAGAACTCGCAATGCTTAAGCACATGTATAATTGCGGTATCGAGTGGGGCATTGCAATAGTCAACCCCGTCAAGCGCGGCGCGATAGATCACCGCGCAGAACGTGAAGCCGTTAAGCAAGTGTATCTGTCCGAGACAGAGGCAAGGGAATATATCGAGGCGGCGAAAGCCCTGCCACACTATTACCCTGTTGCCATGTGCGCACTACTGTGCGGCATGCGTTCAGGCGAGATAAAGGGGCTTCATTGGAACAATGTTGATCTTGAAAACGGCGCGATATATCTTGAGCGCACAAAGGGCGGGAAGCCCCGCCGAGTTTACATGCCGAATGAATTGACAAAAGAACTTTCAGAACTAAAATATAAAAGCCGTGTGGGCAGCGTGGACGTTTTTAATAACAGCAAAGACGGGTGTTATAAAGACTTCCGGCGGGCACACGAAACGGTTATGCGGGTAACAGGTATCGAGGCGCAACGGCTCGCGCAGTTTGCGGGAATAACAGACGCGACAGAGCGGGCAGCGGCGATAAAGAAAAACCGGATAACATTTCACACGTTGCGGCACACATTCGGAACTCACCTAATGGCAGTAACCGGAAAGCCGAATGTGGTTAAAGAAGCAATGGGGCACTCAGACTTGAAAACAACGCAGCGATACTGTCATGTTATCGAGGAACAACAGCGGGCAGGAATTAACGCGCTTGCCGAGGCGTTTTACTACCCGGCTACTACCGGGCAAATAATTGAGTTGAGGAAATAACTAAAAAAGCCTTATAATACTGGTGTATGCCAACGTAGCTCAGCTGGTAGAGCAGCGCATTCGTAATGCGCAGGTCGTCCGTTCGAATCGGATCGTTGGCTCTTCAAAATAAACTAAAATATGTCCGTAAGTATCGCGATATTTCATTTTGCTATCCGGCATTCCGTTCGCTCTTTTTCTGTAAAAAATCAATCGGTGTGCTAAAATCGTGCTTATCGGTATCATTTCCACTGAACACCTGTGAAGTCATGCCCGATATTGCCCGCTCTAATGCCCCGTCCGTTATGTGGCTATATCGCGCCGTTGTTCGCGGGTCTTTATGTCCGAGCGCCCTTTGTACGATTATCAGGTTTCCGCAAGACATGGCAAGCTGTGAGGCGAATGTGTGCCGGAGATCGTGGAATCGAAACGTGGGCCGGCCTGAACGGCGGCGCGCCTCTGCTATCCCTGAGACTTCGAGCGCGGTTGTAAACGGATTCTTTATGTCGCCGTAAGGTATGCCCCGACTGGACACGAAAACGAACTCCGAGCCGTTGCCGCCCGCCGCCATGTGCTTATCGCGCATTTCCCTGAGCATTGTTTCGAGATTAGGTGGGATTTTTACATTGACCGGTTTACCGCCTTTGGGGGTCGGTAATAGTATGTCGCGCTGATCTAAATTGATTTGATTCCATAATAGGCCGGTAATCTCTGATTTTCGCATTCCCGTTGTTAGGGCCGTCAACACAATCGGCCTGAGCGTTTCATTACATGCGGCGATTAACGCTTCAATTTCGTAAGGCTCTAAGCAGTCTTCCCGCGGGGCCGAATCGTTTTTCAGGAACTTCACGCCGACAACTGGATTATCGAAATTCAGATTATATTCCCGCGCGTCAAATAGCTTTCGGGCCATGTTGAACATATTTTTCAAAACAGCGAGTTCCCTGTTTATGCTTCCGTTCGCCGGATGCGCTTTATAATGACCGCCTATAGCGGTTTCTCCGGCCTTGCGTTTGCTCTTGTAACTTTCGACATCGAATGATGAAATGTCGTTCAAGTATTTCCCCACAAAGTAATGATTTAGTAGTTTCACGATCTCTGTATCACGCCGCGCCGACTTCTTTGTCTTCTCAGAATGCACGATATATTTATTTGAGAGTTCCTCGAATGTGACTCTTTTCAGATTCCGTTTCTCCGGCAGTTGAAATACGCCGCGCGCAAGATCGCCGAGAATCTTATCTCTGATTTCACGCGCGAGTTTAATATTTGTTGTTTTTAATGATTCCCGACGCGGAACACCGTTTGCCGTGTACCTTACCCAATAAATGCCTTTTCGATTATAAATGTGGTGATTGTTCGGGTTGTCTAATTTCTTTTTCGGCATGATGTCGCCCCCCTTTTTATATTTGTATTCAGTTATAAAAAAAAGACCTTATAAAGACGGCGGCGAAACCAGCGAGACCGGGCGAGATACCGCCGGCGCGTACACCGTCTTTATAAAGTCTTTTAATTATTCGTTTCATTAGCCGCCCGGCCATTTGTGACGCTTAATTGCGTCATCCGTCAATATCATTATAATGTCATGCTGTTATAACGTCAATTGCGATGTTGCATAAAACCCGATTCCCTGTTATCTTTAGTTTTCATGGCTAAAAAGTATTTCAACTTAACGGTTTCCTATAGTGACGAAATGATGTTGAAGCGTGTTCGCGCGGCGTCGTTTATTCTTAAAAAGCCCATGCACGAAATAATCACCGAATCTTTTAATGACTATGTAAAAAAGTTTCCCAACCTTGATAAGACAATTAATGATACTATAAAAACATCCGACTCTATAACCGGAGAAAAGAAGCACGGGAAGTAAAATAATATTTGTGAAGGGATATATCATGGACGGTTTAGACTTCGCAGTTTTCTTTTTCATCGCCGTTGCTGCATTCCTGTTCGCTATCGCCATATCTGTCGGCCTCACCCGCTGGATATTTCGCATTAATGATATCGTCGATCTCCTCAAGGGCATCCACAACATTCTCGTTGACGATAACGAAATATCTAAATCCGCCCTCTCTCGCCTCCAACGCATAGACTACTTTGCGGAACACATTCTCAAACAACGGCAATGAGCGCGCGTTAAGACAAATAAGATTGACCGCTCTGAATACTCTTTACAGTTGATTGCCCGCCCGTCACGTTGCGATAATAAGCGTTTTCAGCCGTTGCCCCTATGGATTCCGCTGCTTCAACCTTTTCGCGGTTTTCTGCTGCGCTTCACGAATCTTCCGACGCCGTTTTTGTGATCGCGTCTCAAAAATCTGTGAGCGGTTATAATCGTTAATTATTCCTGATTCGCTAACTGCTTTTTTGAATCTCTTATAAGCATTTTCAAATGATTCGTTCGGCTGAATCGTTATTCCTGCTGCCATTTTTTTTGCCTCCATGATTTGTATTTTTTTTCGGTTCGGGAGTTGGCGTAAAAAGGTCTCAACCCTGACCAGAAGAAAAGGGTAGTTTTTCGCCGGTACCCCCGGCTCAGTAGAGGCCGGGGGGGGGCGATTCAAAACAAACTTTAGAGAATGCGCGGGGGGATTCTGCTGTGAGCGAGACAATGGTTTATGTCATGCTCGCGAAAAAAAGTATCTGCGTCAATCCCGGACGCCGCGAGTGCCTTTTTGATTGCGCGGAGATCGCAAAACTTTTGAGCGGATTCGTTAATGTTTTCCGGGGTCGGCGGTTTAATGCCGAGTTCGCCGGAGAGTTCGCCGATTTCGCGCGTCAGTGCATTTTCAGAATCGGACAGAAGAGTTCGCGCGTCAAGCATGGCATTCAAACGCTGGTCGCGATTCGCGCCCTCAAATTTCGCGGCTCCAGCAAGCGCAAGCCGGTCGGTGACGGTCTGAATAAGTTCGCGTGTCGCCGCGCCCAGCCGAGCAGACTTTGCCGAGCGGATTTCAGCTTGCCGCAAGTCGGCGAGTTCGGCGGATAGTTCGCCGTGTTTAGCTTTCATCGAAGCCAGCCGCGTTTCGGCGTCGGACAGAAGAGCGACAGCGTCTCGGTGAGTGTTGGCGGCTCGCGCGCTGTCATCGGCGGCGAGTGCTTCAAATTTCGTTTGCGTATCCATTTTGAGCAGCTCAATGCGGCTTTGCTGTTCGGCGATTCTTTCGTCAAGTATTTGAATTTCGCTCGTTAAATCTTGTTGCGTTTTCATGTTCGTTTGTTCCTTTCGTTGTCGCCCGTGGCAACATGGTTTTTTGAAAAAGTCCGGAGCGGTTTTGAGGCCGCCCCGGTTTAAAAGAAGGATGTGAAACCTATGGGTCGCGGGGGAGTGCCCGCAACATGACACCTAAAAATTATTTTCCTGACATGCCCTCGAATAGCTTCGCGAAGTCGTCAAGATTGTGGTGTTTCGCGAGTTCCTTTTCGAGTTTTTTTATTGCAAGATTGCGCATCAGCATGTCGCGCTGAGTGATAAGGGATTCCGGTACCGCGCTTCCGCCTTGCCGGGAGACGGTAATATTGTGAATCGCCGTGTTGAGTTTTTGGGAAAGCTCCGCGATTTCCGCATTAATTTTAGTTAGCCGGTCGATGTTCTCCGTTTTGAGTTGCTGCTCAGCGTCCGGGTCCAAGTATCCATATTTTGAGAGCAACCCAGCCGCTTTCGCGTAGACGGCAGCGGCGGCGGGATTTGAGCCGGTCGCTTCGCAAAGCAGTGTGGCGGGGTCGGGGTCGGTTTCATCGTCAGCGGCAAGGTCCGAGCCTTTGCGAACGGCGTCGCACGCTTGCCTGTAACCGTCTGTTTTTGAAAAATCGAGTCCGTTCTTTTCGCAAAATTTCCGGGCGCGTAGTTCCTCAGCCGGTCCCCAATTTTCCCCGATTAGTGCCTCTTCTGCGAGCTGCTCAATTTGTTCATCGCTCCGGCCTGTTCGACCGTTTCCGGCGTACTGTGACATCAAGTGTTGCTTTCGTTTTTCTCGTTCTGAATTTTCCATTTCGTTAGTGTCTCCTTTGAGATAGTTTTGTGAGTCTTAAAATATACGTTGCGTTGCTATAAGCTCCTTTCATAAATTGTATTGCTTATTGCTAATCCTCACCCATTGCGCTGGGGTCCGCTTCGAGTTCCCACGGGGCCGGAGCGTCTGCGGGATTGCTTCGCCCCTGAGCCGCGTCCTGAGCGCGCTGGAGATTGAGCCGGTCGGCAAGTGAAATTGCGTCACCGCCGAGATCGCGCCGCCCACGTTGTCGCGCTGCTGGGGTCAGGAGCAATTTATCGGTCAGGGCGACAATACGGTCCTCGGTTTTCGTGAGATGCTGATAGAGCCGCGCCGCCGTTGTCTTCACCGCGCACAAGCCGGACGTGAGACCGCCGTTTGAAAGATTGAGAAGTCCAAAAATATAATCGCGCCGCGTAAGTTGTGCCGCGAGAGATTGCGCGACATGCCGGTCCGGTTCTCCGACTGCCGCCCGAATGCCGCGCAAGGCGCTCAGTTCGCTAAAATAAGTGTCTTGTAATGTCACCAATACCGTACATGGTTCGCCGGGGTCGGTCGGCTTCGTGATACAGTTGTCGAAGTTTTTAATGCAGGTTTGAGCCGAGCAACGTAAGAAGAACGTCGGGCCGGACGCGCCCGCTGATCGCAGTCCATGATTGAGTGCGGGCGGGGTCGCCTTATTCCGCGCCGTGAGCCGGGCCGCGTGTCCGGTCGGGTCTTTGAACTGCGATAGATTTTTCGTGCCGCCGTGGGCCTGCGCCTGTTCGCCGGTGTCCGGTGAGATCGCCGTTGCCGGGTCCGCCATGATCGGATGATCGCCGAGCGGGGCCGGGGCAATTGCTGGAGCCGAGCCGAGCGGGTCCGCCGAGATAGTGCCGGGCGCCGGGGTCTGTGAGCCGGGGTCCACGGTTGCCGTTGTCGGTGAGCAGTTGCAAACGTGATCGACGTCGCTGCACTTGCAGCCGAGCGGGGTCGGGGTCGCGTCGGGAATAACTATTTTGTTTTTGTTGTCGTTCTGATCGTTCATTGTCTATCCTCTTAATTCTTTGTTGTGGGCCGCGACGTTTACCGTATTAAGCGATAACAGCGTTGGGGCCGTGAGATATTCGCGTGAGCAGTCCGGGCCGCTTATCACGAACATTGCGACCGGCAAGCCGGGAAGCTCGCGCGCGGGCGCGTACCGCCTGTTTTTATTTGTGGTTCTAATTTGTTGGACGTTTATAGCACACTCGCCGCCCGTTATATTAAATCGCGATCTATTCACGCGCCTTTTTTGCGCTCTAACAATGCGCTGGTTTATGTGTTTATATTCGCGGCGATTCGTAATGATACGCTCTGTTGTGGGGGTCGGCGTGTATAGAGACCTTGCGCCGGTATTTCTATACTTATATTCCACGATCTTATTTTCTCTTATCGTGTGTCGATTCCGTTTGACTGTTTTTTCTTTTAGCATTTGAGAATTAGGAAAAAGGTTTGCAAGGGTCATGTCCTGAGCATTTCGTTTTTTGAAATGTCGGGACAATCTACTTAAAGATATTCTTAAAGCTTTAAATCTTCCTGCATTAAATCTACTTACAGTGACAGGGGTAGGTGACAGAATTTTAATACCCGAATGACAGAATTTTAAGTTTGCATGACAGGGGTAGGTGACAAAGATAGGTGACAGGGGTAGGTGACAAATTTTTAAGTTCATTATGATTGCCCCCGTCGCTCACGATTCTGTTTATTGAGATAGTTATTGATCGCTTGCCCTGCCCCGCCCTTATTCAGCCGTCGTAGCGTTTTGGGGTCCGCAACCTGTAAGCGGGCAAGCGTTTCAAGATCGCCCTTAATATCGCAATTGGGATATGCCTCAGACCATCGGGCGATATGATATTGCGTGACATTCAGGAACACGCCATTCGCTTGATCGAATGTTATCGGTACAGTTTTGATCTTTTTCAGCGCGGTTATTAGTTCGGGTTCTTTTCTTGTCGGTTTGGAAGTTTCGTAAATCGAATAATTGTCACGCCGTAAATCTGAAATGCCGCCCGGCCTATTCAAAACGTCGGGTTTCCAATACCAGCCGGGACCGTCTTTATCGTAACAATAAATGTCCTCTTCACATGAAAAAATACAATTTCCCCCACTGGTTACATGAAGCAATTGTTTAACCGCGATTTTCACAGTCGGCCACGATAGACCGCTTATTTCGCATAGTTCTGTAATGGTGATCTCTGTCGCATAGTGAGTAAGCGCCTCAGTCGCCTTCTGTTCGCCGTCGCGCAAGGCTTGCCATAAAACAGACTCATCCTCACCCAGTTTTTCGGCGAGTAATTTCATGTCATATATCGGCTTTTGATATGCTCGCAAAACCAAATAAATGATTTTTGCGGGAATGGGTAAAACCGTAATTATTCCGGCGAATAGTTCATGCTTATAGAGATTAAAATATTTGTTTATATCCTCTTTGCAGACCTTGAGTAATTCAGCCGTAATCGTGTACACGTTCACGGAATTTTGTTTTCCCTTGCTTTGCTCCGAGCGCAAAACTTCAAGAAGTCCTGCCGTCTTAAGTTCTTTGACAGCGCGGATTATGCTGCGTTCGGAAATAACGCCGATGTACGCCGCAATCGTGGGAATGGACGGGAATGCTTTTCCGCTTTCATCGGCGAATAGGCAAATAATAATGAAAACTGTTTTCGCCGTGGGAGATACGTTTTTGAATCTTTCATCCTGCAAAAGGCGCTGGGTTATGGAAATGAACTTGCCGCCCGACGCCGCTTCCTTTTCCTTTGAAAAATAGATTCGATTATTCATTCGCCCGGCTCAATCCCTGATTTTCGTTTGATTTTGTTCAATGAAATTGTCCAGCTCCAACCGGTCATATCGGACTAAATGACCAATGCGGACAAGCGGAAGGTATTTTTTCATACTGGCCCACATACGGAGCGTGTTCGCGGAGACAGAGAGATATTTCGCAGCTTCGGCGGTGTTCAGTAGTCGCGCCGGAGCCGTTTGTCGCTCAGAATCGCGCATTGTTTTTTTCTTTCTGGCTTAACCGAGCAATCGCCTTTCGTATCTTTGAGGTTTCGCCCGGTTTAAAGCGTCGGCGATTATTGAGTTTCTCAGAGATGCGATTGTTTGCCATGCCGCAACATTCCGCAACATCGGATACTTTCAATCCCGCTGCGTAGATTTCGCCTTTTAAGATATTTCCGTTCATAATCCCCTCCCTTTTTTGCTTCTGCTATCATTTTCCACTCGTGGAAATACTTTTCAAGATGTCGGAAGTTTATACACGCTAAAATTACCCTGCAAAATGTAAATAATCGGCGGGTGATAATTAAAAAGCAGTCTATGAAATTATTATTTTGAAATGTAAAGCGTATTTATTCCAATTTTATCAGTAATCGCTATAAAACTACTTGAATGACAGGCCGAGTTTTTTAATATAATTCTTTCTTTTCGTTATGGTTACACGGCTTATTTTCGTAACCTTTTGGATTTCATTATCGGTAAATTTATTACGCTTCAGGAGATAAATAGCCCGGTCTATTGTATCTAATATATCCTCATTGAGCCTGTCCTTAAAAAGATCGGGAAGATAGCCATTGGGATTGAGATAGACTCCAGCCTCAAACGTCTTTTTATTTATGTCTGAAAGCATATTGTCTGTTTGTGTATCAAGTTGTTTTAGTTTATCTTCATCTATCTCTCCGCCTTGCTCCTTCTTGTTTCTCAGTCTGTTCAATTCATCGAGTGCGCTATAGTAAACCGGCGATATATTGTATGCTTTATCCATTGTTCTTTTAATTGCTGTTTCCCAGTTGACGTGTGATTTTTTGCGCTCTTCTATAACATTCAATAGGAAGTTTAATTGAACTTCATCATAATAGCGTTTTCCGTGAATCCAACCAACCCAAAACTTACTAACATTTTCGCTGAGATATCTAAGCCGGTCTTTAGATATTCTGAGAATCTTTGCTGCCATTTCAGGCGTATAGTGTGTTTTTCGCAGGAATGTTTGATATTCTTCATAGCATCTTCTTTCTTCTTCTTGCGCTGAAATGATTTCCGGAGTTAGTCTATTGCCCCTATGTTTTTTATCGCTGGCCTTAACCGCTTTTTCTTTATTTGAGACAGCACTATAAAATGACTGAGCCAATATAGCTTTTTCATCCGTTGCTATTTTATCTCTAATATCTTTTTTCATTCTCGCCCGACCTCACTGTATCTTATCACTGTTCTGTTTATCATGGTACTGCTCAAACGCTATATATTCAGCCTCAAACCCCCATTCTCTTGCTCTCGAATCGGTATTATATTCATCCTCATCAACTTCATGGCCATAAATCGTATATGTGTCATTACCATCGGGTTCATCGAAGCTATGTGCAATTTCGTGGGCCACAATATAAAGCAGTGCTGGTTGGGGAAGTTTTTTCGATAACGGGTAAAATAGTATCTTAACAACTTCTTCTGGATAGTGTGTACAGGTTGCATAGACACTTTCACCTATTACAACGAATTCGTATTTTCCCCATTTTGAAAAAAGCCAATTCAATATATCGGCAGGTACTCTTATAAGAAACTCTTGAATAGCATCAGAGAGCCGCGATTTAAAATCATCCTTCTGCCTGTCACCAAAAGGAAAAAAGTCCTCGTTTACCATTTTCATCATCCAGTCAACAAGGTTGACTCTTGCATTTTCCTGATCTGTCTGGTCTGATTTCATGTGATTAATCCTCTTTTGCATTCAAGATTATTCCGGTCAGGGGCAAAAGCCACTTTCCCATTCCATTGTAACATTCCGCCGCGCCCTTACAACATAGACACGGCGTTTTCCTTGATATATTTATCCA
Organism: bacterium; assembly: GCA_041664945.1. Lineage (GTDB taxonomy): Bacteria > UBP15 > UBA6099 > UBA6099 > UBA6099 > JBAYJY01. Next base: position 11,774 of record JBAYJY010000036.1, read on the forward strand.
GTTCAAACCGATCATATCTAACGGCGCGCCCGACCTTCACAAATGGAACGTGTTTTCGCATTGAACACCACACGCGAAGCGTTCCGGGCGATATTCCGAGATAGGTCGCGGCCTGTTCTGTGTTCATCAAGCGCTGTTCTCCTGACATTGTTCGCACGGTCGTCTTCATCGTATCCCCCGATCATTTTTAATGTGCTTTAATTGTACCCACTCATGCCGATATAGTCACAAACGATTATAACCCCTCACAACAAAAAGCCTTTTGCTTGCTAAAATAACGCCATAAACACAGGGGTTTTATGAGTCTTCGTAATGCGCAGGTCGTCCGTTCGAATCGGATCGTTGGCTCTTACTGAACAACAACCAACACAACCAATGCATGCGCGCGCCTTCCGCCGCGCATCTAATCCACTCTGAATCATTGTTTCCTAATCCAAATGGCTGATTCGGATTAATTATTATATTGTGTTTCATATTAAGGAATTATGGGAAATAACTGCAAGTAACGGGCATTCCGGACGCGTTAATATCAGTTCGCTGCCGGGCCGCAAATAAATGAATACAACAACAGTCCAGACCATGAAGATCTTCCCGAAACTCGCATTTCAGGCAGAACTCCATGTTGGGCTCATGATGATTTTTAACGCATAGTTCAAAGCATTAAACAAATGGTGAATCAATATGTTTGACTGGATAGAAAATGAAGACATATTCGAGTGCAAGGTAAAAAATTGTTTTAAGTTTAAAGTTGAGCCCGACGGCGACAAATGGAAAGCCTCGTTTGAGGCCGGCGATTTTTTAATCAGAAAGAAGGATGGTTATGCTGATAGTGAATCTGCAAAAAAAGGAATAACGGAGTCCTATATCAGTTTTATTGAACAGTGCATATCGGATATCGCCGCAGGAGAGGTTAGAAAGAAACGCATCCTCTTAATTGAAGACGAAAAGCCTTTTTCGCAAGCGTTAACAATATTCCTGAGAAGAGAGGGCTATGAAGTAATTTTAGCCGACGACGGAGAGGAGGGGCTCGAACAACTGAGAAAGCATGAGATAGATATTGTTGTTACGGATCTTATGATGCCGCGAATGAACGGCGAGCATTTTCTTGAAATATTGAAGAAGAAATACCACAGCACAATTCCTGTCATTGTGCAGACCGCATACGGAACTATTGATTGTTCTAAAAGGCTACTGAAACTCGGAGTTCATGATATTCTTTTAAAGCCGTATTCTTTTAATGACTTGAAGAAAGCCTTGCTGGAAGCGCTCGCCGAGTTCTGAACAAATAACAAATCACATAAAATTTTCATCTATTACTCATGGCTTTGTACCTGCCGAGCGCGTCGGCCCACGCGCCGGAACCGGCTGGCTCGTATTCATGCATCTCGAACGAACGGCGCACAATCGCGCGAGCTTCTCCGAGCGAACCGATGTGGCCTAACGCCTGCGCCTGAACGATTATGTTGCCGATCGCCGTGGCCTCGACCGGCCCGGCGAGAACCGGCAGCCCGGTGGAGTCAGCGGTCATCTGGCACAGCAACGCATTTCTCGATCCGCCTCCCACAACGTGAATGCGGTTGATCGGCGCGTTCTGAACCTGCCGCAGTTCTTCTATCACGAGACAGTAATGAAGCGCAAGGCTTTCGAACGCGCACCGCGCGAACTCGCCCGGCGTCTGCGGCGCATGCTGTCCTGTCTTCTCGCAAAATCCGGCAATCGCTTCCGTCATCGACGTCGGGTTCAGAAAACATGGGTCTTCAACGTTGATCAGGCATTTGAAAACCGACGCCTCGGCCGCCATCTTCGTCAGTTCGCCGTAATCGAACCGGCCGCCGAAATCCGCGCGAATTCTCTGCACCGTCCACATCCCCATTATGTTCTTCAGAAAACGATATGTTCCGTTAACGCCGCCCTCGTTTGTGAAATTGAACTTTTCCGCTTCCTCTGAAACGACCGGCTCCCTGATCTCGATGCCCATCAGAGACCAAGTTCCGGAACTTATATAAGCCCAGTCGTTTCCCTCGGCGGGAACCGCTGCGATAGCCGAGCCGGTGTCATGCGCCGCCGGGGCGATGACTTTAATATCGCCGAGCCCGGTTTCGCCCTGAATTTCCGCCGAGAGACGGCCGACCGCTGTTCCCGGAGCGACGATTTTCTGCAACAGCGCCATAGGAACTCCGACAGCTTCGACCAGTTCGGCGTCCCAGTTTTTTTCATGAACGTTGTAGAGTTGAGAAGTCGTGGCGATAGTGAACTCGGAGCATTTTTCGCCCGTGAGCAGATAGTTGATGTAATCAGGAACGAACAACAAATCTTTCGCAATTCTGAGCTGCGGGGATTTTTGTTCCGCCATCGCGAAAAGCTGATAGAGTGAATTAAAAGGAAGGAACTGAATTCCGGTTTTCTGATAAATCTTCTTGCGCGGAACGCGCTCGAAAAACTTATCCATCATGCCGTCCGTGCGGGAGTCGCGGTAGGCCGCCGGAAGCCCGGCGAGGGAGCCGTCTTCTGCCAGCAGAACGAAATCGACGCCCCATGTATCGACGCCGACGCTTTCCGGCGGGTCGGATTCCGCAAGCGTAGCCAGCGCGCATTTTATTTCCTGAAACATCCCCGTCAGATTCCAGTGCAGGCGTCCGCGCAGGCGGATCATGCCGTTTGGAAAACGCGCGATTTCCCTCATGCGCAGATTGCCGCCCGCTATTGTTCCGCTCACAAGGCGGCCGCTCTCCGCTCCCAAATCAACAGCGATATATCCCGGCATCCTCAGTTCCTCTTTCGGTCAATTTAATATGGCGCTGTGCGTCAACATAAAACAGCGCAGGCGGAGAAAAGACGCCTACTGTTTTATCTCAAGTTTTTCACAGGTTTCCTTAAGCGGAACGCCGTCCTTGTCCCAGCCGCGAATCATATAATAGTCGTCGAGCATCCGGTTCCTGTCGTTTTCCGATACAAGATATTCCCGGTCGCCTATGGCGATGGTCTGCGTTTTGAAGCGCGGCGGCAGATCGTCGTCCGCCCTCGTCATTCCCGCCTCGATGTTGAATATCCGCTCCAGAGTTGCGATGCGCTCGGCGGCCTCTTCGATCGCTTCGCGGCTTGCGTCCTCGCCGGTCGCTGCCGAATAAGCTTTCGCCCAATGTTCGGCGCCGGTCGCATATCCGGTGAAGCGGCAGATGCCGAGCGAGTCCTGAATGATTCCGATATCCTGCTGATTCTTCGCGGTCATCGCCGCCTGCCGTATCGAGAAGCGCGGCGCTTCCTTGTAGCCGCCGAAATATGCGAGCGAGATCGAGTAGCCTCCCCGAAGATGGCACGCGCCGGTCGGCGATGTCATATAGCCGACAGCCTGCGCCGGCATGCCCCGCGGATCGTACGCCGGCAGTTCCATTCCTTTAACGTGCATCGCCGTTTCGGGATGTCCGAACCGCTCCGCGAGCGACCTTGATCCCTCTGCGAGCAAATCACCGATTCCGCTCCGCGCCGCTACCAACTCGACAATATGCGGATACATCGACGCGTCTCCAAAACGAATTGAAACGCCTCCCGTGTCCGTGGCGGATATCGCGCCCATCTCAAAAAGTTCGGCGGCGCACGCGAGCGTCACGCCCAGCGACATGGTGTCCATTCCCATTTCGTTGGCTACATAATTCCCGAGCGTTATCGCATTCAGATCGTATATGTCCAGCAGCGGCCCCATGAGAACCATCGTCTCGTATTCAGGCCCCTCGCCCTTCTTGTCGCCGACCCGCGTGTGCCTCTGGCACATAATCGGGCAGCCGAAGCATCCGCCTGCCTTTTCAAGTATCGTGTCGGTCATTGTCTCGCCGGTTATGTTTCTCAGAATGTCCATGTCGTGTCTGCAATCGGAGAAATTCCTGTGCGGCAGAATGCCCATGATCTCGATTAGTTCGACCAATCCGGCGGTGCCGAGTTCGCGCAAAACGTTTTTCGTCGCCGGCGCGGCTTTCATGACATGCCGGGTTTGCGCGATCACATCCTTGAACCGTTCGGGTTCGACAACACCTGTTTTCCTGTCGCCCTTAACGACGATGGCCTTAACATTTTTAGAGCCGAGAACGGCGCCGGAGCCGCCCCGGCCATACGCGCGGTTGTACTCGTTCATAAGCGCCGCGAAGCGAACCTTCTTCTCTCCGGCGGGGCTGGTGACTAATACGCTGCACGCCTTGCCGCCGTGGCGGCCGGCAAGAATATCCGTCGTCACTGGAACGTCTTTGCCCCATAAGTCGGAAGCGTCGTGAATCGCGACCCGCTCCGTCAGACTCTCGCCGTCATTTATCGTTATGTACACCGGTTTCTGCGAAGCGCCTTTAATTATGAGCGCGTCGTATCCGGCGCCTTTCAGCACTCTGCCCCATTTGCCGCCTGAGTTGGCGGACCCGATCGCGCCGGTGAGCGGCGATTTAAAAACGACATGGCCGCGCCCGGCTGTAGGCGCCGTCGTGCCGGTCAGCGGGCTGACCGCGAACACCATCACGTTGCCGGGGCCGAGAGGATCGCATTTCGGGTCGACTATATCCGTGAACAGCTTCACCGCGAGGCCGCGGCCGCCAAGCCAAAGACTTCCGTCGGCGGTCGATTCGATAATTTCATTGCTGTCGAGATTTATTTCAAGAGTATTGCATTTCATTCGAAGCGCCAATCCTTTCAATCGCGGCATGCGCGCCGCTAATAGACGTTACCAGTTTCTCGCCCGTTCCGGTTCCATGGCGGCGATATTCAGCCCGCGCATCTTCGCCATTATCCGATAGAAGCTGATGTCCTTCGCCGAAGATATATGGCGGGTCGCCTCGCCCGGCGACTGCTCGCCGCACGACCAGATGCCGCCGCACTCAACGATCGCCACCTTGTACTCAAGCAACGCGCGGCACAGCAAGTCCGGGTCCGGCGGCGCCGGCAGTATCGGAATAGCCGGATAAAGAAAGCCGCCCTCCGCGTCGATGGGAATTATCTTCGCCGACCCTTTGGTTTCATTCTGCATTACGTTCAATGATAACGCTTCGACTTCAGATGGATAGCAATGCACCACGGCTTTGAACGGCGTGTTTGCATAAATGAACCGGTGCATCTCGAGTTCGTATTCGTCCTTTTCGCCTCCGGAGCCCAGTGAAACTTCCAGCATCGGGCCGGGAATGTCGCGCGGCAGCGAAATCTTCGGCACATAAAGCAGCGCGCTCGCCCCCCTTATGCTGGCCGAGCCGGAATGAAACGGGCTATACCGCGACTCGAACGCGCGGAACCCCAGACTCGTGAACATTTCGACCGTTTCCGGTTCGTCCGCGAAGTCCACTTTGCCGTCGAGTTCCGCCGAATAATCAGGCATCGCCTTCTCCAGCGCCGGTAGCAGGTCGCCCAGTCTCTTTCTCGCAAGTTCGAGGTCGGTTCCCAATATTCCGGAGAAATACAGAACCTCGCCGGAATGTTCGAGCAGGCACAAATTGAAAAACGCCTCGTCTACCGTTCCGCCTTTTGCGAATGCGCCGTGAGCCTGAACGATGCACGCCTTATTTGACGCGAGCCTTTCGCCGACCGTCTCGGACATCTCTTTTGAGCCGCAGGCGACCGGAAACCAGTCCACCGGAACCTGCCTGAGGTAGCGCGTCCCGAGCGGGTCCACCGGAATCATTGGCGCCCTCGGATTCGTTTTCGGCGCCGGCGCGTCGTCGATTGTCACCACCGTCGCCATCTTTGTGTGGCCGTGCATGGTGGCGTTGACGCCCGGAAGTTGCAGAATGCGGGTATGAATGTCCGTCTCGCTGCTCGATTTGAAATATCCGAAATTGATTTTATTGAGAGAGGGATAGCAAATTTTCTCTTTCGTCAGTTCGCCCTTCTGGGAGCCGGTCGCGGTTATGGCCAGCATGTCGTTTCCGAACTTGTCCTTGCCCTTAATCGAGATGTTGCCCGAATGAGAATTCTCAATGTCGAGCGTCAGCGCCGCGCTGCCGACCGCGCGAATTTTTTTAAATACAGCATCCTTGTCCATCATTGCGTTTTTCCGCCTTTCAAAACCCGTCTAAGCGCAAGTAGCGCCCGTTTCTAACAATCAGCTCCAAAATCCTAATTATTGCGGATTGGGGGCCGATTCTCTTTATCTGCTGCATGGAAGTAGTTTCGACCATTTCCCGAGAATCCTTTCCCTGACCCTCTTAATATATAAAACTAAACGCGCCGATTTTCAACCTGATTCAACGATAGTATTGATTCAGAGTGGATGGAAAGCTTTGCATATAGGAAAAAATGGAGGATGGCAAAATGGATTCTCGTCAGGAACATTCTGGAATGGCAGACTAAAAAACAGCGGAAAGCCGTTATTTCACATCGAACGCGCGTTCGACATGAACGAGGTTGACAGAGCCTGTCGTGTCGTCCGGAGTCAGCGTGAGCGGGTCGACGATTGTAGCATAGGCGGTTCCGTATATGATGCGCAACTTGTCAAATCTCTTGTTTTTCAGAACATCCTCTTTGAATCTCATATACAGCCAGCCGTCTTTCGAATAGTAACGCGCATCGGCCGAGCGGACTTCATTGAGCCCCTCTTCAGTGTCGAGAAGGCCAATGATCGGGAAAAGCAGAAACTGGGCGTGCTGCGAGTGCTCCAGAACGAAGTTTGTTCTAATCGTGCCGCCTTTGATTTTATCCGGATAATAAATCCCGATGCTGTAAACGAAAACATTGAAAGGCGACACAGTGCCGCCGGAGACATCCCCTTCAACTTTCATTGCGAAATAGAGAATGCTGCCGTCATAGCCCGCCTGCGCCTGCAATATATCGAGATCGTCGAAAACAATTCTCGAATCCTCGTTTTCGTCCGTCAAAACGCCTGTCAGGGCCGGCGGCTTGATTCCGCCCCATTCGATTCTGACTGCGGGAAGCTCGAACAGATAGTTGCCCCCATCGTCCTTGACCGTGAAAAAATAACGCACCGCCCCCGGCTTGCCCGTCGCGGGGATAACAGCCTGCCAGATATCAGGATTATCCTCGCTCTGATCCATTTCCAGCATCTTCCAGGTCGCTCCCAGGTCCAGCGAATATGAAAGATTCGCCAACAACGGCTTGTTGTTCGTAAAATATTTGTTATTGATAATCTCAGCCTCAACCGTCACTTCGTCGCCGATTCCCGGCTGCTCCGGCGTGATCTTTACAGTTTTGACCAAAGGCGGATCATTATCTGTCAGAAAGCTGTCCAACGCGCTTGATGAGCGCGAAGGAATATAATAAAGCGAAAACCGTTCAGATTTGATCGGTTCCCCCACAGCCGCGCTAATAACAAAAAAGACACTTAGTGCAATTATGCACAAAGACATTTTAGAAATTTTCATTTTCAAAAGAACGCTCCCTTTCACAGGCTGAATGTCCCGGATATTATAAACTGAAATCCGAAATTGGAAAAGGGCTTGGCGACAAACAATTTTTAGCCTGTTTACAGGCTCTTTCATGCCGTAACAGCCGGCCTGACAGGCCTTCTCCACTCGCTCGGTTTCGCGCCTGACTTCCTCAATCAGGTCATTATATATACAAACAGCGGACCATATATTAAGGACGTGGAACGCCGCGTCTGTTACTTTTATGATTGAGGAACCGGCATTACGACTCGCGGACCGCCGCGCCGGGCCGGCTTGAACTGATGGAAACTAAAACAATTCTGCTGATAATTCTGGCGATAATCGTCGTTCTGTTCGTGCCGCTGTATCCGCTGAAACTTATCAAGAAAATCCTTCTTTTCCTCGTGAACAGCTATCTGCGGCTTCCGATTAAATTCGACGATATTGGCGGCATTCCAGTCATTAAAATGAGGCTGTATAACGTGGAGATGCCGCTCGGCGCCGGCGGAATGCTCAAAGCGAAAGAGATGCACCTTAGAATCAATTTCTGGCGCATTATCACATTTCGGGAACCTGCCGACCCACGGCGGCGACTTCATTTCTGGCGCTGGATTTCCTTCCACCGGCCTGCGATCGACCCGCTGACTTTCTACAAACCTGAAATTCGAATCAAGCAGATTAAGGAACACGGCGAAGTCTGGTTCCTGTTCCCGCTGACTGCGATGAAGTGGGTTGTCAGCTCTCTATTTGTGAACCTCTGGGGCCTAAATTTCGTCAGGATATACAGGGGCACGGTTATAATCGAGGGCAAAGGCGGCGAAACAAAGATCGAGGACTTGGCGGGCGAGTTCACTTCTCACGGCCAGAACGTCAAAGTGCGGCGCCTCTCATGCATGGTCGGCGACGGCAGTCTCGAAATCCACTACCCTCGCGTCGGCCCGATGACCGAAGGCCGTCTCGTTGTCCGCAACATGCGCCTCGAAGAACTCGTCGCGCTCAAAGTCCCAAAAAACCTGAACGGCCCGATCAACATCGAGGCCGCCATCACCGGCCCAGTGGCCAACCTCGAAATGAACGGCCATATCAGCTCTCCCGCGCTCTTCATGCGAAACGAACCGATCAGCGATTTCCGCTCGCCGCTCAAACTAAAGGGCACGAAGCTTATTCTCGAACACATGCGCGGCCGCGTCGGCGAATACCAGCTCGAAGGCATTCTCACAACCGATGTCGAAACCGACATCTCCGAATTGCGCCTTCTCGGACGCGGCAATGGACTCGCTTCCCAGTCAGTGCTTAAAATCCTCTCACTCAAGCCTTTCATCGAATCCGCCGAACTCGACGCCGACGTGCTCCTCGAAGGCAATCTCAACGAGTTCTATGAATTCACCGGCGATATAAACATTAAGCTGAAAAATGCGAAGATCGATTTCACCCAGATCGGCGAAGGCACGATGGGCTGGTTCCCTCTCGCCCCGATCCCGGAAGCTTCCCTTCATCTCACTCTTCAACGCGGCGTTCTCGTTTTCGACAAATGCCGCGCCCGTTCGGGCTCTCTGAATCTCCTTTGCAACGGCAAAATCGACATGCAATACGATCCGGTTCCAGATAAAGTCGTCCGCTCTCAGTTTGAAATGTCTTTCGCCTTGGATTGCCCGGACCTTCAGGATATCGCTAACATGTTCTCTCTGGAACAGTACAAATTCACCGGTTCCGCGAAAGCGGACTTCAAACTCGACTGCGACTACTCCACCATATTCCACAAACTCGAAGGGTTCGGCCATTTATCCGCTAAAGATGTTCACCTCGCCGGTTTCCCGATCGCTAAGAAAAAAATCGTCAAAACGCCTGTCGACCTCTGGTTCGACACGCTCGTCGCCGACCTGATACTCGAGAAAGATCGTTTCCGCTGGGAAAATGTCGCCTGCGCCGGCAAGTGGATCGACATCACCCTAAACGGCGGGATCGGTTTCTTCGATAAGGAACTCTCCGTCAAAGGACAGCTCGGAATGGTTCCGGCTTCTCTTCAGGAAAACCGGCTGTTTAAGCTCCTGCCGGGTTCGGAAAATATCGCCAAGCGGATAAAAACATCTTTCCGCGTCTCCGGCAAGACAGACCACCCGAACTTCAGCCTTTCGCTCATGGATAGCTTCCGCGATATCTTCACAGGCGCGAAGCATGATGTTGAAAGTTAATCCTGATAATAGTTAAGAATCAAGCTTATTCACAGCCTAATCCAACAGGTTTTGCTTCTACAATTCCGAATATTCTTACCGGCAACCCATTGAAACCATTCAGTTCCACCGGGATTATTGAAAAGACATTGATTTTCACAAGATGCATTTGTATCTTCGAGTTCGGGATTTCCGCGCCTGCTTCGCAGGCTCGCATTGACGAAGCAAACCCGTACCGCCAGTCTTTGCGAGGAACGTAGTGACGAAGCAAACCCGGACATGGAGATATTAATTCATCCCGGGATCGCTTCGGCAAAATCGACTCGCAATTCCTCTTTTATATGTTCACTAAACGAGTCTTAACCCAATTAAAAAACCGCGGCGTGAAAAACCACCGCGGTTTTTAAGTTTGTCAGTTCAAACAGTGTTATTGCGTGCAGCTCTTCGGACAGCATGTCGGCAGCGCATCGTATTTTGCGCTGCAAAGATTGGCTGTCCCAATCTTGCCGCCTGTGAGCTGACTGGAATCCGCGATAACTTTATTGAAATTCTTCTTAACGACTGCGAGGTCGGAAAGGCCAACGATGCCGTCCATGTTGAAGTCCGCCCACGGTCTGTAACACATCGGATAGGGAGCGGTCTTGCCCGCGCCGAACGCCTTCTTGATGGCGCCCAGATCGGCGATGTTAACAACGCCGTCGCAGTTGGGGTTGCCCATTTCTCCGCCGCCGCCGCCGCTCGCTGAATCAGGAATTTCAGATGCATTTATAGAGACCTTGGCCGCGGTCGCCTTCTTAAGATCGAGTCCGGCTTTAAGTTCAACTATGCAGTCTGTCTCGGTCTTTTCCTTGCACAGTTTCACGCTGAAATAGCTGTCAACTTGCGCAAGCGGTATCTTGGCGAGGACTTTATAGGTGTGCCCTGTCGTGCCTTCAACAGCCTTGAATGTCGGCACCGCGCCGGTTTCGGTAATGCTTCTCTCATCAATTGGCGTGGTAGGAGCCGCCGCGTCAACCAATTGTACAGTCACGCCTGACAACGGAACTTCAGTTTTCTTGAATGCGCCGTTTTTGCAGTCTGTGCCTTCTGTGCATGCTTCCAAAACATACTTCTTAAACACTGACGTTCCGAAATCAAGTGTTATGACGCAATCAGACGGAATCGGATCTTCAGAACAATGAGGGACGATCGCAGGTCCAATTGTAATCGCATTCGACATAGTCGCTTTGGATTCATCGCATCCGCCGGCGCCGGTGTATGTGACTCCCAATTGCCAGAGCTTTTTCGATGCCGTTTTAAGATCGGTGAATGTGAGTTCAGTCCCGTATTTCTGCAAAGGATTGGTCTCGCCGTCCGGGGTTTTGAGAGCCGTGCATGAAGATGCCGCCGATGAGCTGCAAAGGTATATCTTATATCCTTCGCCAGCGCCATAAGTTCCGGTGTCGGTGGAGGCTTTTTCATAGCTCACCTTGGCGCCCTGCTGGCTGTTGTATTCTACGGCGCTGAATGTTCCGGGAGCAGCGCACATGTTGCCGGCGGTAATTTCTATGCAGTTGGACTTGTCGGAAGCCTCAAACTTCGCGCTTACGTTGCCTGAAGCGTCTTTCGCGGTCACACAGTATGAGTAAGTCAATCCGTCCGTGACCGTGCCGTCTTCAAAATAAAGGTTGGAGGTGTCAACCGCAGCAGGGTCATCAATTGCCGTGAACTCCGCCGCTGTGTCGCAGACTGTAAAATCGCCGACGCATTTATATACCGAATAAACCGGCGTGTTTTTGTCGACAACCGCAGTCCATTTCGGCATGCACAACCCGGAGCCGTGTTCTTCAGTAACCACCGGCTTGGCGGGCGGAAGCGTATCTTGAGGAGTGCATTCAACCGCTGCCGGAACCGGGAGCGCTCTTGACATCAGTCCCGCGGCGTCATATCCGTAAACGCGGTAGCAGTATTTAACGCCGTTGGTCAGATCGTATGAGCCGCTCTGAAGCTTCTTTCCGTCTGTATACGAAGGGTTGCTGCTTACGCCCGACGAGCCGACTTCCGGGTTGGTGTCCGAGGGTTCCGGCACCGGAGTTGTCGCGCAGTTGCCTCCGATAGCCTCTCTGCGCGCCACTTTGTAGCCCATGAGTTCCAGCGCTTCCGGGAAGTCGCAATTGGCGAAGGTTCCTTCGGGTTCCGGCGGATTGTTCTCGCCCTCGCAAATCTTATTCCATTCGAGCTTGCACTTGTTGCCTTCCGGTTCAGGGGTGGCCAATATCTCGCCGCCTGTGCCCTGGTTAGCCGGCCATAATGGCGCGTTAAGATGCGGTGTTGTGTCAACGAACACGCATTTCCTGTAAGTCGCCAATGTGCTGAAGCTGCTGCAGTTGGGGTCTGTGCCTGGCTTGTTCGGGCAAGTCGCGGTGACTTTGCAGTTATCGCAGGCATCAACGAAGAAGCACCACCATGCCGGGCTGGATCCGAAAGCCGTGTTGTTGGAATATTTCAGCGTGTCCGGAGACGCCGGATGCGTCATGGTCGTAAGTTTATTGTAGAGATTGCCGGTTCCGGAGGATTTATTCTCGCAGTCGACGCTTTCAATGTCGCGTTTGCAGGCATAGAAATTATAGTTGAACATATCGGTTTCAGAGTTTGGCTGCCATGTTGCGTTTATGCCGAGGACGCCGCTCTGGAGCGTTATGCCGAGGGTATCGACCTGTCCGGGAGCTTTAAGATCCTGAGGCACGCATGTCGTGTTGGTCCAGCCTGACTCGTTGGCGCCGATATCGATCGCCTGCACCTGATAGGTGTATGTGGTTCCGTTTGCGAGAGCCTCGCTGTTGTCAGTATAGCTCGTGCCGAGAATAGTCGAATTATTCAGCGGCAGAGTTACGCCGACGCGTTTGATGTTATAACCATATAGAGTCGGGTCGGCCGGGTCGGCAACCCAGTTGCAGAAGCACTTCTTCTCGCTGCCGTCAGGCGTTCCGCAACTGAAGGTGGCTGCGGTAGGCGCTGTCGGCGGCTTCCAGTCCTCGACACGGCAGGTAGTCGCCGCCCAATCCTTCTGTAACGTTTCTTTCGGCACAGCGGCGCTGCTTAAACTTGAAATGAAGAAATAAAGGGTTTGCCCTTCGAGACTTGTAGAAGCCACATTCTTTGTCTTCGAATATGTCGCGCCCGGAAGTCCTGTTTCGGTTATGTCCAGCGACGGGTCGTAAACCGCCGTGGTTCTATTGTTTGTCGTGCTGACATAAATCTTGTATTTAGCAGTGAATGAAACGTCAGGCGAAGGAAGGACATCGATCACACAATCGTTGCCTCCGGCAGGTTTCACGGCGCTCTTCGCGCAAGCGTATGAAGTCCCGGTTCCGTTGGCCTTGCAGGTTGTCTGCTGAATAATCGGCGGCGCAGGTTCAGCGGGCTCCTGAACTTTGGCCTGTTTTGTGTTCTTTACCATCATGAGGCCCGCCGAGAGATCCACGATCCAGAATGCGGTGCCGCCGGAGAGATTAATTTCGCCTGTCAGGAACAGCATGCGGAGTTGGCCGGAGGTAGCTCCTAAAATCACCTTGTTTCCGGTTTTTGTCGTCACGGCATTCTTTGCGATGAATTTCAGATGATGCTGTGCAGTGTCGAATCCGATCTTAAGTTTCGGTTCGCCTTCGTTACCAACGACAATTTTGCATCCGAGTATATCGCTTGTGTTTGGATTCGAAACGCACTCGCCGTCCCAGAGAACGTTGACGAGATTCTTGTCAGCGCCGGACGCTTCAGGGGCATACGTTATAGCGAAAACGTTGGGGAAATAAATGTCGCCGGGGTTCGGGTCAAGGATATCCGGGTTGAAGAACATCATCAGATAACCTTCAATGGGGCCCGAACTTGAAGAGGGCGGCCCGCCTTTAAGGCGAATTTTCGCGCAGATGACATCGTCTGACGGAAGGTCGACAAAACCTTTTCCCGCTCCTGCGGAGAAGCCGAGAAAATCTGTATTTTCCTGGCCTGAAATAGGAACCTGCGTTCCGTTCGCCGCAGGCGCTCCGCATGTGTCGCCCTCTCGGTCGTTGACCGCGTAATCAGCGGAGAAGCATGTCGGTTTAGCATTCACATTTATCGCGCATTGTTCGTATCCGTTTGCAACCGCGCAGTTGTCAATCGCAGGCGTTTCGTATGTCGTGTTCCATGATGCGAGGCTCGTGCAAGGCACCTTTTCACTGTCCGGCATCATTGATATGACGTTCCCGCGGCTGTCGGCCGCTATGATGTAATAGTATATAACGTCATCCATGACGAATCCATCCAAGGGTATCGTTCCTTTGAATTTGCCCGTCGTGGTATCGTATGCCATCGACACGGAATTCGTGTCTGCAATCTCGCCTTCTTTATAGTAGTACAGCATCGGGTTCTGTGCGCCCGAAATCTTGCAGATGGCATCCGGCATGCCCGGCACGCCGTTTGCGTTCGGAATACATGGCGGGTTGGGCGATACTCCAGTATCGGTCACCATCGTCCATTCGCTCATTTCGCAGTCCGTGCGGTCGCAGGTCGCGCCGCAGCATGCTTTCTGCTGCAAGTCGCCTCTGATCGTGGCGAATACTGAAAAACTTGCAGCGCCGCCCACCGCCGTCGAGTTCGTTACGTCAGTCAATATCGGCGTGAAAGGAATCGTCGGTATTTTGAATGTAAATGCCACATCGCCAGCGTGCGCTTGACTCGACGCCAACGCCAGACCGAGAACTAACATTACTGTTAAATAGAATTTTTTCATTATGAATCCCCCTATTACTTATACATTTTATCTTTTTGCTTAGGCCGCGTCAATTTGTTCACACAAATCGGTTTTGGCTTTCATCCTTGTTATTATCAAAATATGTGCCATTCGCCTTATTTGTTCGCGAATATTATATTCGCATTAATAAAGGCTTTTTTAAATTTGTTGTTTTCGCCGATTTCTCCTGTGGAGTCAAAAAGCGTGGCTTTTTTACCACAGGTGTGGCTTTTTTACCACAGTTGTATGAATTATATTCTAAAGTTTATATCTGATTGATAAGTAGCGGCTTGCCGTCGATATAGTCTTTTTTAAAGTACATTATCAATATGACTTCGGTCTTTTTGTCCGGTTCGATATTGACGACAACCTTGTCGCAGAGGTAGCGGGTCAGATAGATGCCGCGGCCGCCGGATGCGATCAGATCCTCGGGCGTGGGGTTTACGCCTTTGTTCAGTTGCGCGAGAACTTTTTCCTTCGAGAGGGAACCGCTGGCGTCGAGGATAAGGACAACGAGTTTTTCGCTGTCTATGCCATAGGAAATATAGACTTCCTCGTTTTCCTTGAGTTTAACGTTCGAGCCTTTTTCGTAGCCGTACGCATGGTATATGGCGTTAGTGCCCATCTCGACCAGGCCCGTTTTTAACCCGTAAATCTTGTCCTCGTCGAGATAATCGGCTGAGTAATCGAGGATTTCCTGAACGGCGGTTTTGAGCATTCTTGTTTCGGTAATTTTGACAGTTTTAATTTCTCGGGAGCCTTCGAGATGGCTTTCTATGCCGAAAATGTTCGAACCGGTGATCAGATTATCAATTGTTTTAATAATATCCGCCGGCGCGTCCATTTTGCAGATGATGTTATAGACGCCCCTTTCGAGGGCCATTTTGATGTAATCGTCGACATTAAAGCCGGTGATCATACCGACTTTAGCGTCCGGGTCCGCCTTTTTAATAGCTTCTATAGTGCCGAAGCCGTCGAGGCCGGGCATATTGATGTCGGTGAGAACGAAGTTGAAGCGGGGGCCGCCGGAGGCGAGATTGTTTTTAAATATCTCTATCGCTTCTTCGCCGGAAGCGGCAAATTCGGCTAAATAGTCCTTTTTCTTTGAAAAGATGTCCTCAAAAAAGGCGCGGACTGATCTTGAGTCGTCAACTACGAGAATGTGTTTTTTGGCGTGCTTCATTTCACGTCCGGGTCTTGGAGCAAGCGGCCCCGAAGGCCCTGCAATCCGAGAATTGTTCAGAACAAAAGAAACTGATGGTCCGAGTCGTAAGCGTCAGCGAATCGCGATAATCTTATCGAGCCGGGTAGCCTTGAGAACCTTTCGAATGTCGTTGTTGATATTCATAAGGGCAAACTTGCCGCCTTTTTCGGAGATTCCCGCGGCGATCTTGTTGAACATGCCGAGCGTCATGCTGTAGAGCGTCTGGACGTTCGTCAGATCGAGCACGATCTCCTTAGCGCCGGCGTTAATCTCTTCCACTATTCTCGCTTCCACCTCTTTGTAGTTGTCGAAGTGGATTTCCTCTTCGGGCTTTACAAAAACAGTGGCGCCTTCCCGGGTCACGTTGATTTCCATCAGTCCTGTTCCTTTCTGTACTAATTCCCACAATTAAACAGTATTAAACATTTTATAAAAATTTCAATTTTCTTTTTTAATTCAATCGCGGCAGCGGAACGTCGCGTTCTTCCCTGCTTAGTTTCTTCCATGCCGTCGCGGCTTCTTTTCCGGCTGTTTCTTCCGGCACTATCAGTATAACCGATTTCGAGTGAACCTCGATGTCTATCGGAGTCTGGCCCATCACTTCGCCGTCGACATGGTACCATGCGTTGGGAACTGTCTCGATGTGCATTTTCTTTACCCGGCAGTGGGCCGCGCTGAACCTGTCTATGGATCTGTAGTAATCGCGCCGCCCCTTGATGAAATTCAGAACCAGTTCGCCGATGCCGATGGGCGATTTGTGCTGAAAAATGCAAACATCGAGGAAGCCGTCCTTTATGGCGAACCGGGACCTGATGCCGAGGAATCCGTCGAAGCTCGTTGCGTTTCCCACAACCGTGTTGAATGTCGAGAAGGTCATCTCCTGCTCGTCGTCGAACATGATCTTCATTATCTGGCGGCCCTTGTCGAACGCCTGCTGGAACGCGGCTATGACATAAGCCAGAACTCCGAAATATTTCTTGATTTTCGGGTTCACGAGATGAGCGATCTTCGCCTCGATCCCGACGCCGCACATCCATATATAATAGCGGTCGTTGGCCTTGCCGGCGTCAACCTCGACGGGAATGCCCTCAAGAATAGTCCTGCATGCGATGTCGAAGTTGGACGAGATTTTGACTTCCGAGCAAAAAACGTTCGTGCTTCCGTTGGCGATGATGCCCATTCTGGCGCCGGAATGAGCCATGCCGTTGACTACTTCGTTCACCGTGCCGTCGCCGCCGGCTGCAACGACGGCGTAATACTGGCCCGTCTTCGCAGCTTCAGCCGCGAGCTCCGCCGCGTGCATCGCTCTCTCTGTCACCCCGAACGCCACTTCAACCTCAGGGTCGCATGCCTTAAAGCTTTTTTCAATTTCCTGCTTTGAGAAGTCGAGTCCGCGCCGGCCGGCTTTCCCGTTTAATACGACATAAATTTTTCTTCCCATAACTCACCATTTGTAGGAAATTTTGAAACTGCAAAAAGAAATTCTACCATAAAATATTAGTTTTTCTACTCATTTTCTAAAAATCACGGCCAGACATCGCCAGGCGCCAGGGATAGTAAACTCTTTTACTTGTGCGATACAGGACGGCATTACCGGGTTTTATGTCAATAAAATCAACCCGCAACGCTCCATTGGCGTATGTGAGTTATGATACGGAGTTATTCGCCAATTTGCAGCATTTTGATTATAATTTATAAAAACAGGCAGCGAGGCGATGATATGAAAATAAGCGCGCGAAATACTCTTAAAGGAAAAGTGAAGAGCATTAACGACGGAGCGGTGAACAGCGAAGTGACGATTGAACTTCCGGGCGGAACGGAAGTCGTATCGATCATCACGAAAACATCAGCGCACAATCTCGGCCTTGAGGTCGGCAAAGAAGTTTACGCGGTTGTAAAAGCCTCGAACGTGATGATTGCGGTGGATTAAAACAGAGGCAGACGCAGTTTGTTATCAAATCATTGAAGCAGCTTTTCGGAACTCATCAATTTTCTCTATCAGCGCGGGTTCGACCCGGTATATTTCGTTTCGTCCGGCGTTCCTGACGAACAGCAAGCCTCCGGATTCGCTCCCTATCTCAAGCTTCATCGGAGCGCCTTTATTCATTTTGACTTCAATTTTATATTTCGGGTTGTCGAGGCCGTAATCAGCAAGGTTAGCGGCTGGATTGTCTACAATCTCCTTCGCTTCCGTGAATGCCGCCCCGCTAAGCAGCGCATCCGCAGACATCTCGCAATCGGCAGTCGCCCGATTCTCAAACCGCCATTCCGGAAGGCGCTTTCCTTTTTCATTCTTCTTCGACTGCGTTCGCGAGCAAACTGTTTCGCGGCCGCCGCCGGCGACGGAAACCGCCTCCACGTCGCTTCGAATATAATTCTCAAGAATGCTGCGGTCCCGCAACTCCAGAACGCTTTTCCCGAACGCGGATAATGAGATTCCGGAAACAATGTATACCGCAGGGCCGCCCGCGCGCATAAGGTAATAGTTTTCGCTCATCGGCGTCTTGCCGCCGACTGACAGCGACACTTTTTTGCCGCCCTTCAGAGTAGCTTCGATTTTCAGGCTTGGCCTGTCCAGCCCGAAGTCGCCCGGCTTCAGGCCGCTGCCCGCCACGCGGCTTTCAGCCCTGAAGTCCGCAAGCGTATTCGTTATTGATTCCATCGCGATCATGTCGCCGCGAGCGGCGACGGGCGATTTCATCCGCCATAGGCCGTCCGGCGCTTTCGCCATTATGATCGCGCCGTTTCCGCCCTCAATTTTAACGCGCTCGATCCGATCCGCCCTGGCCTCTAAAACGACCGGTTTCTTTGCATCCTCAAGGCGTTGCATGCGCGTCGGGCCGTTCTCGAAATTCTTGATATAATACAACAGCCCGACAAACGCGGCCGCCAGCGCGAACATTGTGACTACTCGCTTATTCACCGCGTCCGCCTCCTGTGCCAGATAGCGGCGCCGAGCAATATAATCAGAACCGGAATGACAAACACATAGACGGTGAACAGCCGAAGCCGCTGCGGCCCCGTTATGCTCAACGGCCTGATGTCGGCCGGCTTGGGCCCTATGGAAATCAGTTTCTCTTCGCCGGCGAGCCAGTTGACCATGTTGACAAACAGATCAGCGTTGCCCGCGCCGCCGGCCATTATTTTCACGGCGCCTGAAGTCATTATATTCGACGCGAAATCCGAATCGCCCACCGCTATGATGCGCGTCTCGGCGCTTTGCGCCCCGCCTGACGCGCCGGCCGGTTTCAACACGGCGATCGCGAGCGTGAACGGCCCTTTTTTGTCCTTGCCTTCATCGAGCTCCGCCGCCGGCGTCTTAAGGTCTGTCTCCGCCCAACTTTCAGGCGATGTCTGAAGGAGCGGCATAAGCTCGACTCCTGCCGGCTTCCTGTCGGATTCCGTTACGCTTCGTGCGCCCGGAAGGCTCACGGTAAGTTTCGAATTCATCAGCGCTTTAGTTATGTCGCTGTATACAAGTTCCGGAACAGGCGTTAGAGGATCCTGCCCGAAAAAGCGGCCTTTGTCTATCACGATGTCGTCGCCGACGCGCACGCCCCATTCGGCGAGCAGCGTTTCAGCGCCGGTGTTGACCAGCGGGTCCAGCATAAACATCGCGCTGCCTCCGCGGTCCATGTATGACTTCAGCGCGTCAAGCTCCGTCTTCGCGATGAAACGCGCCGGACCCGGCATGACGACGGCCGAGCAGTCCGCCGGAACCATTTTCTCAATCGCGATATTGATCGTTTTCGCCAGGTAATTATCGCCTTCAAGCAACACACGCACGCCGGCGTAATCGCCGTCGCCCTGCCCGTTTATGTCGCGCTCGCCGTGCCCTTCAGTGAAGCAGATCGTTTTCCGTTCGCCAGAAGTGACGGATATCAGCGCGCTGGTTAGCGCCTGCTCCCCGATGAAGTCGGGCGGTTTCTGCTGTTGTTCGTATGGGTTCACGGTTGAATAGCTGAACATGTCCTGAAGGGGCGCGTTTTTCCGACGTCCTCCGGCAATGAACATCACGCCGAACTCGGTCGCGCCGTACCTCTGCGCCTCAGCCGGTTTCTGCGACGGATCTATCACCCTGTAGGAAAAATTCTTCGACCGGCGCTCATATTCCTTCAGCAGATCGCCGACCATGCTCTCCGCCTGAGACCCGGCTTCCAGAAACGCGACCGCCTCTACTTGCGTATCAAGGCCTTTCAGTATTTTGACGGTTTTGTCCGAAAGCGTCTGCGTCTTATTCTGCGTAAAATCCTTGCGCAGCGGATGCCGTTCGACGACATAATACAAGGCGCAGACTATGCCGATCACGAGAGCGATTGTGACGGCGGCGTTGGCGCCGAAAAAGATTTTTCTTTTCATTGGCGCCTCCTCACCATCTCCGCGCGTCCAGCCGCCTGACCGTAAAAAACAGGAACAGGAAGATAAACGCGCCATAGTAGATTACATTGGCCGAGTCAACGACCCCTTTTCCGAAATCGCCGTAGTGGCTGACGAGGCTCAGCGTTTCGAGAACCTTTGCCGCCCGGGCGCCGGAAAACACCGACGCCATTTGCTGAATGGCAATCACGAATATGACGGCTGCGAACGTGATGACGGCGACGACCATCTGGTTTTTCGAGAGGGAGGACATGAAGACGCCAAGCGCCGCGAAGGCGGACGCCATCAGAAGCAGCCCGAGATAGCCTGTGAAGATCGGGCCCCAGTCCGGCCGCCCGTAAATCGCTATGATCGCAACGTACTGGCCGGACATCGCCATGATCGCCGCGAGCAGCGCCACCACGGCGAGATATTTGCCGGCTACAATCTGTGTCAGCGTCAGCGGAGACGTCATAAGAAGCTCGTCCGTGCCTGTCCGGAGTTCCTCGGCGAATGTGCGCA
>JBAYJY010000037.1:0-31567 GCA_041664945.1 bacterium
CTCGTGTATCATTTCGATATATGTCTTTTGATTTTTCCTGAATTTCATTTCGTCTGAAAGCCCGAGCGAAAAATAGTATTCGGCTTCCGGATTCAGAGGATAGGGAACTCCTTCCGGGCTGAGTCCCATCCCCCTTTTTTCGGAAGCGCCGAGGATCGACGCGATTCCGCATTCGGCGGCTGTTTTATCGAGCGAAAGGATTATGTCGAACTTTCGCGGAAGCAGTTTCGACAGCGCGCCGGAGTCCATCAGAACAATTTCCGCTATATCCGGATTTCCGCGAAGGAGCGGTTCTGCCTTTTCGCCGGCGACCCAAGTTATCTTTGCGCCGGGATATTTATTAAGCAGCGCGGGCAGAATCGAAGTCGTGCGAAGCGCATCGCCCATCGCTGCGGTTTTGATAATAAGAATCTTTTTGCCCCACGCATCGTAATGCGAACAACCCGCGCACAGCCGGTTGAAGGCGCACGGTTTGTCGCCGCGATAATGTCTGCAATCGAGTTTCAGTTCGAACAAGAGCGTTTAGATCTCCTTAACGGGCCAAGAAATATTTTCTGCCTTTATTGTATTGCGGGCGCTGAGCGCGGTCAAGGAAAGGCGTCGGGATGAGCAAGATAGGCGCTTAGACCGGAGTCGCTTCCTCAGCCGGACTCTTGCTTCCTGCAAAGACTTTGGCGTTTCTCATTTTGCGGCGATGTGATTATACTATGCAGCGGAAAGCGGGCCGTTTCGGGAGCGGCGGACGGAAAAGCAACTATGGCATTCGGAAAAGAAAAAGACTTAACGCAGGGCAGCATTAAGAGATACATCTTCACGCTCGGAATCCCGGTCATACTCGGGATGACGCTGCAACAGTTGTATTCGCTGATAGATTTGTACTGGGTCGGGCGGCTCGGGCCGGACGCGATCGCGTCCGTTTCGCTGGGCAGCACACTGTTTTTCGTATTCTTCTCGATAGCGCAGGTGTTGGGACAAGGCGCGATGGCGATCATCGCATACGACTACGGGCAGGGAAACAAGACGCACGCGGCGCATACAACACGCAACGCATTGTTCATCGCCGCGATGCTGGGCGTCGTTCTGTCAGCGGTCAGCGTGGCGTATGCGAGGCCGATCATGGCTCTGCTCGGCGGGCGCGGAGACGTCGTCGATCTCGGCGCTCAATTCCTGCGCCCTTTCGGGCTCGCGTTTTTCTTCCAGATGATCTCTTTCGTGCTGTGGAACGCGCTGCGCGGCGCGGGCGATATGCGGTCCCCTATGATAATCATGTTCTTCACAACCGTGCTGAACATGATTCTCGACCCGTTCCTCATATACGGGTTGGGCCCGTTCCCGAAACTCGGCGTGGCGGGCGCGGGAATCGCGACTCTGATCTCGACATTCGCCGGCGCCGGGTACCTTATCTTCATCACAATCACAGGCCGCGCGCTACTGCATGTGCCGTTCGACATAAAATACAGGCCGGACTGGCGGAACATCTCGGAAATGCTGAAGATCGGAATTCCCGCCGGTATACAGTTGGCGTTCCTGAGTTTCAGCGTGATGCTGATAATGAAGGCGGTGTCGGCTTATGGCATGGGGCCGGTGGCGGCGCTCGGCACGTCGTGGAAACTGCTTCAATTCGCTACGATTCCGGTGATGGGCCTCGGAGCGGCGGTCGCCACGCTGGTGGGCCAGAATCTCGGCGCCGGAAAACCGGAGCGGGCGATGCGCGCGACTTCGCTCGGCATAACCGCAGGAATAATAATCGCGGCCCTACCGGCAGCCGTTCTCGCGGCATTCCCGGACTTCTTCATGGGCTTCTTCACAAAATCGAAAGACGTCATCTCTGTCAGCCATGATATCCTCCGCGTTCTCTCCGCGCACCAGCTCTTCGTCGGCACGATTATGATTTACAACAGCGCTTTCGCCGGCGCGGGCGACAACACGCCGCCCATGATCTCGGCCATGCTGCGCGCGGTCATCATGGTCGGCCTCGCCTACTCGTTGCCTCCACTGACGGGTTACGGCCTTTTCTCAATATGGTTCTGCATGCCGGCCTCTTCAGTCGCCGGAACAATTCTCCTCGCTTATTTCTACCGGCTCGGCCATTGGAAGACTCGCATGCAAAAGCGGCAGAACGGACTGCTGATAGCGGCGAGTGGAGAGTAGTGGAAAAACAGTAGCCAGTAAACAGGAAAACTGAAAGAATATAATTCATCGGGAAACTGCAACCAGCCTCAAAATCCTTCTTTGCTTTTCTTTTCCCTTTCTACTTTATACCCTCTACTTTCTACTTCCTTTTCCCGGCTGCCGATTTCTTATTGCCTAATGCATCGATATGAAATAAAATCACAGAAGCAACTCTTGTATTTTGCCGAAAAAACAAAGGAGCCTTCGATCGATGCTTAAAGTAACCGGCAGGATTCTTCCGGCAGTAATTATTTTCGCCGCATTATTCGCGACGTTCGCGCCCGCCGCGCGCGCTGAGAAGTATGTTTTAATCGTCCCCATGACGGCGAATACCGGCAATGCGACTGACTCAACCATCGGCGACAACTCGTCTTCATTTCTGAAACGGCTCTGCGAAATCATATCGAAGAAAACCGGAGACAATGTCGAGTGCGCGGTGATCAATAAGCCGAGCGACGCGCTGCTGACGCCGCAAAACACTAAAAAGTACATACAGGCTCTGGAAGCAAAGAATTTCGCAGCGCTTTACATCAGCGGACCCGATTACTACTCAATGCTCTCGTCGGGCTACAACAAAACAGCGCCCGGAGTGATGATCAGTTTCAAAAAGAAAACTTACGATCAGGCGTGCCTGTACACCCGAACGTCGGACGCATTCAGCTCGATACAGGACTTAAAAGGAAAAGCGTGGGCGGGCAGCTATTTCTATACGGGCACGCGGTTCATTCTATACAAAAATGGAATTGACCTGCCGCTGAAGAAATTCTTCGGCACGACTTCCGTCATGTTGAATGATTATTGGGTCAACATGGCGGACATGCTGCTTGCGGGAAAAGTCGATGTTTTTTCCGGCTCGATGGAAGAGGAAATGATGGGCCGCGCGCGCGACAAAAAATACTCGCAGATCAAAACGCTCGCATGCGTCCCGCACAGATCAACCCACATGCTCATTTTCAACAAGAACGCCATGAGCAAAGAAAAAATGGATCAGATACGTAAATTATTGCTGAACGCGCACAAAGACAAGGATTTCGGAACTTTCCAGTTCATATTCACGATCATAAACGGCCACTTCGTCCCGTTCAACGAGGAATCGTTTAAATACAGCAAGGAATTCGTCGATATGAGCGAGAAGCGCGGCTGGCTGAAAGAGCAGTTCAATTTCGTGGCGGGCAAATAGCATTTTCACGGCATGAAAGATCGGCTCAAATAATGCATTCTGTATAAATTTGAAACATATCGATTTGCTGCAAAGTTTTCGGTTATGCTCGCAAGGCTATGCCGGTGTTGCGTTATCCCTCGAATAGGAATAAAATCAAATTACACCCTGTGACGATGCAGCCGTTGAAGCCCGAAAGGAGCCGATGCGATGAACAAGAAACGAACATTTCTAATAGCTCTGTTTGCTGTCGCCGCGCTGTCGACGGTTTACGCGCAGCAGGCGCGCGCGGAAAAGTATGTATTTGTAGTGCCGATTATGATAGGCTCCACCGGCCCTGAAAAAGCAAGCGGCGCCGCCGGCGGCGTTGTTGACAATTCGTCAGGATTCCTCAAACGCATCTGCGACATCATCAAAAAGAAAACGGGCGACGACTTCGTTTGCGAGGTCGTCAACAAACCGAACGACGCCATGCTAACGCCGCATAATATTAAAAAATACATACAATCCATCGAGTCGAAAAAATTCGCCGGCCTCTACATCAGCGGAAATGATTACTACTCCCTCGTCTCATCAGGCTACGACAAAACCGTTCCGGCCGCGCAGATCAGCTTCAAAAAGAAAACTCTCGATCAGGCGTGCCTGTTCACGCGCAGCGCGGACGCGATCGGCTCCATAGAGGAACTGAAAGGCAAAACGTGGTCCGGAAGCTATTTCTACATGGGAACGCGCTTCATCCTCTACAAGAACGGCATAGACATGCCTCTGAAAAAATTCTTCGGCAAAACCGTCCTCGAGGACAACGACTTCTGGATTAACATGGCGGACCAGTTGCTCGCCGGCAAAATCGACGTTTTCGCCGGCTCGATGGAAGAGGAAATAATGGGCCGCGCGCGCGACAAAAAATACTCGGCCGTCAAAACGCTCGCCTGCGTCCCTTTCCGGTCGACTCACATGATCGTGTTCAACAAGGCCAACATGAGCAAGGAAAAGATGGAACAGATTCGCGGCATGCTCCTCGCCGCGCATAAGGACAAGGACTGGGGCCCGTTTCAATTCATTTTCGCCATCATTAACGGCCACTTCGTCCCGTTCAACGAGGAATCGTTCAAGGTCAGCAAGGAATTCGTGGACACAAGCGAGAACCGCGGCTGGCTGAAGGAGCAGCTCGCTTTCATCGCGGGCAAGTGAAAAAACAGTAGATAGCATCCAATCGTGAAAACACAGAAAAACAGACTTCAGAATTCAGAAAAACATTGTTCAATAGCCGGTAACCAGCAATAAGAAATACTTCAAAAGAAAAAGCCGGAGATCGGATTCAATCCCCGGCTTTTGATTTGAGCTGATTGTTTCAATCCCGAAAAAGAGACAGATCTCAAGTTCGGGATTGCCGCGTCACTTCGTTCCTCGCAATGACGCTGGCTCTACGAACCGAACTCTTTTTTGACTATCGCAAACGCCTCGTCGGCGGCCTTGAGCGTCTCTTTCAGGTCTTCATCCGAGTGCGCTGTTGAAACAAACCAGTTGTGGCTCGGGTGAAAGAACGAGCCGCGCCGTGTGATCTCGGAACAGAACCGCTGGTTGCGGAAGAAATTGTTCTCGTTGGCGAAACTGGGAAACGGAATCGTCGGCGGCCCGGTGAATTTATACTGAAGGCCGTGGCTCTTCGCGAGGTCTATCAGACTCTTGCTGAGCTTGTTTCCGAAATCCATCATCTTCTGAATGCCGTTGGTTTCTTTCAGAACCTTGATCACGGTGAGCGCGGCCACCATCGGCACGGCGCTGTTCCAGTAGCTTCCTGTGAGAAAAACGCGCGACGCGGCGCCTTTGAGATAGTCGCGGCCGACGCACGAGCTGATCGGATAGCAGTTGCCGAGCGCCTTGCAGTAGCAGGCCATGTCGGGAGAGAACCCGAAATATTCCTGCGAGCCGCGCAAGTCGAGCCTGAACCCGGCGCGCACGTCGTCGAGAATCAGAACGATTCCTTCGTCGTTGCAGGCCTTCTGGATTTTCTTCCACCAGCCTTCGGCGGGCATAATCTGGTCCGCGAAAGTCGGGTGATGATACGGCGTCATGATGCAGCCCGCGATATCGCCTCGATGCTCCTCGATGACTTTATAGAAACTGTCGATGTCGTTGAATTTGAAATACTTGATCTGCGCGCGGTCCTCGTCGATTATGCCGCCGTGGCCGGGCGTGCACCACGCATGAGCGCCGTGATAGGTTCCGCGCGCCATGATGATCTTTCGCTTCTGCGTGTGCTCGCGGGCAACCTGCAGAGCCCACGTGGTCACGTCGGAGCCGTTCTTCGCGAACACCGCCCAGTCTGCGAACGGAACGATGTCCGTGAGCGCCTCGGCGAGCTGCACCATCACTTCGCCGGGGTGGTTGAGGCAGTTTCCTCGCTCGCGTTGCGCCGCGACCGCCGCTTCAACTTCCGGATGATTGTAGCCGAGCACCATAGGACCGTAAGCGCACATGTAGTCTATGAACTCATTTCCGTCCACATCCGTATATCGCGAGCCCTTGCCGCTTGCGGCATAGTACGGGAACTCGCCGGGAACGGCGAGCGCCGGGCTTACATGCCCGTAGATGCCGTTGGGAATCTTCTTCGTCGCGCGGACGAAGAGATCAATTGACTTATCAAACTTATACAATGCCATTGTTTTCGCCTCCGTTCCGCCGATCAGGACCCGATGTATTGCGACAACCGGTCCAGCAGCGCGTTCAAATTATCCACGAGCGGAATATGCCCGCGGATTTTGATATCGCATTTACCTATCCCGGCCATTGCGTCCATCTTGCCGGTAAACATTTCGAACGCAACCTTCGCGTCCCTGACCTCCATGAAAACATCGGGCGTCTGCGGGGCATCGCCCTTCCCGACAGTGATTTCGGAGCCCTTCTTGATCATGTACGCTTTCGGTCCGCCGCCCTGCACTACGAGCTGAATCACGCCGCTGGGCATGAAAGGCACAATGTCGCGTTTCGTTTTCGGGTCGTTGTCGGCCACTGCCTTCGCCCCAAACACCGCGGCATATTCCATTAGTTTGGCGATAAATGGAAATTCCAGCGGATCCTTCGCCATCTCCTCCGTCGGCTTCATGTAGTAGTCCAGCCGCTTAGTCAACGCGGCGAATTTCTTCAGGACTACCGGATGCCAAATCCCCTTCCAGATGACCGGGACCACATTGCCGCCCTCGAACATCCTGTTCAACCTCTCCGGCGAGCTGAACCACATGGCTATCGTTGGAAACGAAACCGTTTTAGGAATCGCCTCGCACTTTCCATCGCGGAACTTCAGCGTCGTCGCCGGCCCGTCGCTCACGTGAAGCATCACGGAGCATCTCCACCCCTTCACTATCTCCTGCGCCTGCTTGTCGTGCTGCACAACCTCTTCCAGTAGTGGCAACACGCCGTGCAGATATATGCAGGAGAGCGCTTTTGGATCTTTCATAAGCGTCACCTCCCCGCTACCTTTGTAGTTCAATATACATCACTGCAAGTCATTTGTTAACAAAATAATTCATAACACCGGCGTAAATGCGCGCAATTGAAAGAGGGCGGCCCCGAAAGGCCGCCCTCTGATAATCCAATCTTATTCGGAGAATTTCGCCGGCTCAGCTTCCGAACTTCTGCTTAACAACCTTAAATGCGTTGTCGGCGACTTCAATGGATTTCTTTACGTCTTCCTCAGTGTGCGCGCACGAAACGAACCAGTTGTGGTGCGGGTGGAAAATCACGCCCTGTCTGGCGGCTTCCCCGCTGAACAGTTGCTTTTTGAGGAAGTTCTTGTCGCCCACGATCCGCATGAACGGAATCGTGTACGGGCCGCTCATGGAGACCTCGAAACCGTACGCCTTGCCGCGGTCGATCAGACCGTCCCAAAGCATTTTGCCGATCCGATTCATATAATCCACTGCGTTGAGGCGCTTGAGCTCGTTTATCGTCGCGATGGCCGCCGCCATCGGCTGGATGCTGCTGAAGAAAGTTCCTGTAAACAAAACCTCTCCGGCGATTTTTTTGAATTTGTCTTTTCCGGTGCAAGCTGAAATCGGATAGGTGTTCGCGATCGCCTTCGAGAAACAGGCGAAGTCGGGATCGTAGCCGAAATAGTCATGCGAACCTGCGTGGCTGAGCCGGAACGCGGCGCGAACATCGTCGGAAATAAGGACGATGTCCTCCTCGCGGCAGATCTTCTGGATGCCTTGCCACCAGTCGGGCCCCGGCATAACCTGATCCGCGTAAAGAATGTGGTGATAGGGAGTCAGAATGATGCAGGCGACCTGGCCTTTGTACTGTTGCACAAGTTTATGGACTGAATCGAGATTGTTGAATTCGCAAAAGTGCACGTGAGCGCGGTCTTCCTCAATGATGCCGCCGTGGCTGGGCGTGCTCCATGCCTGCGCGCCGTGGTATGCTCCGGTCGCCATGATGATCTTCTTGCGGCCGGTGTACTCGCGGGCCACTCTCGTGCACCAGGTCGTCACGTCCGCGCCGTTCTTTCCGTACACGCACCAGTCCGCGCCTTTAATCGTCTTGACCAGCGTTTCGGCGAACTCCACGCTTATCGCGCTTGGATGGCTCATGCCATCCCCTAAATCTCTAACCTTTTCGACCGCCGCGTCGACAACCGGATTCTTATAGCCGAGAATCATCGGTCCGAACCCGCACATCCAGTCTATGTATTCGTTTCCGTCCGGGTCCCAGTACTTGGAGCCTTCGCCGCGTTCGGCGAAGTACGGATATGATCCGGGGACTGTGAACGCCGGATGCTTGTGCCCGATGATTCCGCCCGGGATTACCTTGCAAGCCCGTTCAAAAATACCGAATGACTTTTCAAGTGAGAATGCCATAAAAGCGCCTCCGCTTAATTTTCTTTTGTCCGAATTACGGCTCGATATATTTCTCGATCTTTTCGAGAACAACCGCCATGTTCTCAGCAAATCCGATCATTCCGTGAAGCTCAATTTTACAAAGGCCAAGCGCCTCCATGAAATCGACTTTCCCGGTCAGCATGTCGTACGTCAGATCGATGCCCTTGATCTGCATTGAAACCATGTATTCCGGGGCCAGACCCTTCGTCGGCGTTATCGTGCCGCCCTGCTTGTCGATGTAGACCGCGGGCCCGTCCGGCATGACTCGCATTTCCATGATTCCGTTGATCGTCTTCTTCACGATCGGCATGACTTTAGGATCGTGCTCGCCGACCGCCTTCAGCGCGTACGCCGCAACCATGAGCTGCATCCGCGTGTGGAACTCGAAAATCTTCCGGTCCTTGAGCATCTCTTCCGTCGGCTTCAGGTACTTCTCCATCAGGTCCGTCAGCTTCGTGAACTTGCCGAGGATCCCCAAATGCCAGACTCCCCACCACGGCAGCGGAACGACTTTGCCCTTCTTCTCGAACATGTTCACGACTTTCGTCGGGCTCGAGAAATAAAGGCCGATTGTCGGCAGAGACACCGTTCCCAGCTTCGCCGAGCACTTGCCGTCCTTGAAAATCAGGCAAACTCCCGGGCCGCCGGAGCAATGCATCTGAATCGTGCAATTCCATCCCTTGCACAGTTCCTGCGCCTCCTTGTCGAACGCCACAACTTCTTCAAGCTGCGGCAGCACGGCATTGAGGTAAATGTACGACTTTACTAAATCTCTCAGTTCGCTGTCTCCCATCGCAACTCTCCTTGCGAAGCAATTTTAAAACATCCTTCACTAACTGCTGAACAATATACTATCGCAAAAAAAAAGTACAGTTTTTTTTAAAATTGCAGCGGTTTTTCAAAGCCCTCAAAAATTCGATATTTTGCCATTTCCGCCGCCGCTTTCCGGCGCGTCCCAACCACGAAAAAACACCCTCAAGCCTGCCGGATTGGCGTTTTGGGGAAAGTTTGTTATAATAAGCAATTGACGCGCGACAAGTTTTGTATAAAAGTATCGTTTTAGCAAATAGAGGCGCAAAATGACTCAACATGTTGAAAACAATCCTCCGGCGGCGTCAGGCCTCGGATTGCACAACATGATAAAAGCCAAAACCCCGCATATCGGATTCTACTACGAAACGCCTTTGTATTACGAAGCCAGCAAGGGCATCGGCTTCGAAGTCTACAAGCCGCCGTTCGTGACGATAAACGACATGCGCATCAAAAACGACCGGCTTCCCTCCACCCTTTACATCCACACGAAAGACAAGCTTACCGGCCTTAAGGAAATACAAAAAGCGCTGAACGTCCAGCTCGAATGCGACCTGAGAACGAATAATCCATCGCATGTAAAGTCGACGCTGATAGGCCTCGTGGACGAGACGATCAAAGACCCGTGCGAGGGCGGCATCGCGGGCGCCGTCGGAACGATGGAAATCGTTTTTTCGGAATACCTCAAAAACAGAAGCGTAATCGACAATCTCATAAACGTCATGTCCAAGGATTACACCACCGCGGTTCATTCGGTGAACGTGATGGCGCTGACCTTGAGGTTCTGCATGTTCTGCAAAATGAAGGAGCGGGAATCGAAGAAACTGGGCCTTTCGGCGCTGCTGCACGACGTCGGCAAGTTGAAGATCAGCAATAAGATACTGAAAGCCGACCGGCGGCTGACCGAAAGCGAATACGAACTGATGAAAAAGCACACGACGTTCGGTTATGAGATTCTTAAAAGCTGCAACCTTCCCGAGGACATCAACCTCTGCGCGCTGAGCCATCACGAACGCGCGGACGGCAGCGGCTATCCGAACGGAGCTATAGACATAACGCACGAGGCTGAAATTATCGGCTTCATCGACTGTTACGAGGCCCTTACCTGCAACGATCGCCCCTACCGGGACGCCGTGAAGCCCTTCGACGCGCTCACACACATCAAAAAAGAACTCAACCGCGGCAACTTCAAATTCAAGGTTTACGAGAGATTCGTTAAAAGTCTCGGCTGACTGCCTGCCCATGCATTAACATGATTTCCGTTATTATTAATTTCAGATAAAAATATTTCCCCGCCCACTCCCGCCCTGTTATTGCCCGATTAATGATGTTAGAATATTTTATGGCGGAATCGCCGGCGGCGCGGCGGCTGCGGTCGAACGCCGGGCCGATAAGACATAAAAATTCTGAAAAAATGATGGCGCACGAGTGGGAATAAGACAAAAGACATTGTTGATAGTCGCCGTTGTGTTTATATGCCTCATGGCGGCGCTTTACGCGGCCACGCAATTTCTAATGCTGCGCAGCTTCGAGGCCATCGAGAACGAGCGAGCCGCCGCAGATACCCTTCGCGTTAAGTCCGCCCTGTCGAATGAGATCGAAAACTTCAAGACAATGCTGACGGACTGGTCATCCTGGGACGACTCATACAAATTCATAGAGTCGCGGGACGACCTTTTTCTTGAAGCGAATGTAAAACGCGAGACATTCGAGAGCATGCGGATCGACCTGATGCTTTTCTTCAATAATGAAGGGGCTCTAATATACGGCCGCGAGTACGACGCGAAAACAAACCGCCTGCTGCCGGCCGGCCGGGATGTCCTGCGCAAAATAGGCGCGGCAGGCCTTTCGAAACACGACGGAACGAACTCAGGCGCAAGCGGCATTGTATTGTTCCCGCGCGGCCCGATGATCATCTCATCAATGCCGATCCTGACGACTGAACAGCGCGGCCCGGCGAGAGGCGCGCTGGTAATGGGAAGATGGCTGAACGGCGCGGAAATCTCGCGGCTGGTCTCTGTCACGCGCCAGCCGATGGAATTCCAAAGGCTCGACAGGCCGGTTTCGGCTGAAACGCTAAAGGTTCTCAAAATCACGGGCCGCGATCGTGGCATTGCGCTGAAGCCGCGCGGCAAAAACGTCATGGACGGCTACATGGTCATCAGAGACATTGCCGGCGCCCCGGCGCTGCTGATGAAAACGCCGATGAGACGCGATGTGTATCGGCAGAGCATTTCCGGAATCCGCTATTTCTTTGTATTTTTTACTCTCTCCGGGCTGATAAGCGCAGTGATTCTCATACTGATGCTCCAAAAGGTCGTGCTCTCCCGGCTGATGGCGCTCGGGCGGGAACTTTCGCGCATCGGCAAGGGCCGCAGCATGTCCGCGCGCCTCTCGATCTCCGGCGGAGACGAGCTTTCAAAACTCGCCAAAAACGTAAACTCTATGCTCGACGGCCTCGAGACGGCGCAGCTCGAACTCGGCAGGCAGGAGTCGCTCCAAAAAAGCGCCGAGCAATACAGGACGCTCGTGGAGCGCTCTCCCAGCGCGGTTTTCATAATCGACTCCGGAAAAATTATCTTCACCAACAAGGCCGGGTTAACCCTGCTCGGCGCCACGTTTCCGGAAGAAGTGGTTGGAACAAAATTCACATCCTTCCTTCGCGAAGATTACAGGGATACCTTCAACGGCCTTATGCGGCAGATACGCGAGGGCAGCGACCTGCCGATGACGGTATGCACTCTGCTGAGATTCGACAGTCGCGCCATCCACGTAGAGATCGCCGGTTCTGCTTTCGCCTTTGAGGGCATTGAAGCGATTCAATTAGTCGCCCACGACGACACGCGGCGCCGGGAAGCCGAGATGCGCCTCAAGTTCATGGCCTACCACGACCCGCTCACCGAACTGCCGAACCGCGCTATGTTCAACAGCATGCTCGGCAACGCCATAATGAACTCCGAGGAAACGGACAGAAAGATCGCCGTCATGCTGCTCGATCTCGACCGTTTCAAGGAAATTAACGACACGATGGGACACAAATTCGGGGACGAAATGCTGATCGCCGTAGCGGAACGCCTTTGCGAGACAGCAGGCGAGGAATGCGTTATCGCGCGCTACAGCGGCGACGAGTTCCTCCTGATGTTCGAGGACCTCCGCTCTCAGCGCGAAGCCGAAGACACGGCCGCGTCCCTTATCGCCGCTGTCGCAAAGCCTTTCCTGAAACACGGCCACAGGCACTTTATAACCGCAAGCGTCGGCGTCAGCATGTTCCCTGACGACGCCGAATCCGTCGAGTCTCTCATAATGAACGCGGACATCGCCATGTACCGCGCCAAGGCGCGCGGCAGCAACAATTACATGTTTTACTCAGAGGAAATACGCTCCTCCGTTTTCGAGAAAAAGACGCTCGCTGACGAACTGCGCAAGGCGCTCGAAAGCAAAGACGGGCTGAGCCTCCATTACCAGCCGCTGATCGGCGTTAAGAACGGTGAAATCGTCGGCGCCGAAGCGCTCGCGCGCTGGAATCATCCTACTTTAGGCCACATCCCGCCGCGAAAATTCATTCCCGTCGCGGAAGAGACCGGCCTGATTTTACAGTTCGGCGAATGGGCGCTGGGCGTCGCGTGCGCGGACAACGTGCGCTGGCAAAAAAACGGATTGCCCCGCGTCCGCGTCGCAGTCAACCTCTCGCCGAGGCAATTTCAGGACGAAAACCTTCAGTTGATCGTCTCCAAGGCCCTCGAGGACTCCGGCCTGCCGCCGGAATTCCTCGAACTCGAAATCACTGAGGGCGCCGCCATGGCAAACATTGACAACGCGGTCCTGACTCTTCATCGCATTAACTCTCTCGGCGTATGTTTCTCCATCGACGATTTTGGAACCGGATACTCCTCACTCAGCTATCTCAACCAGTTCCCGTTAAGCTCGCTGAAAATCGACGCTTCGTTTGTACGCGATATTTTCAGCGGCGCGGACACTGCGGCGATCATCAAGGCTATCATAGTAATGACGCACTCGCTGAATATGAAAGTCACCGCCGAGGCTGTGGAAACCGTCGAACAACTCGATTTCCTTCGCGGGCAGGGCTGCGATTCGGCTCAGGGCTTCTACATGCACAAGCCAATGCCGGCGGACGAGTTCGAACGGCTTCTTCTTTCAACCATGTGAATTGCGCCCACGGCCTCGCGGACGCGGATTCATTCCGAATCCGGATAACACACGTCTTTATTATGATCAATATATTTTTTGCCGCCTAAAATGGTATAATTGCCACATTATTCTATTTGTCGAATGAAGAAGGCCTGAATTGTATACGAACTGCCACAACTCTGAATTTGAGAAAACTTACGGCGTTTCGAAAAGCCTTGTGTTGATACTCGATACGGAGTTCAATGTTTTGTTCGTGAACAAAGCCGCGTCGGAAGCTGCCGGAAAAGCCGAGCATGAAATAGCCGGAAATAAATGTTTCAACATTTTTCACGAATCGGACGCTACTCCCGCCGGCTGCCCGCTGAAAAAAATGCTTGATTCGAAAACTTTAGAATCGCAGGAGATGTACATCGAGTCTCTGGGCAGAACGTGGCTTGTAACATGCATTCCGGTGTTCGACCTGAACGGCGATATCAGGTACGCGGTTCACGCCATGACGGACGTCACCGACCGGAAACTCGCGGAGGCGGCGCTGCGGGAAAATGAAAACCGCTTTCGTATGATGTTCGAGAATATGAGCGACTGCGTGGCGGTTTACGACGCTGTCGACGGCGGCTCCGATTTCGTGTTCAGGGATTTCAACAAAAGGGCGGAAGAGACCGATAAAATCAGCCGAAACGAATTGATCGGCCAAAAAGTGAGTGAAACGTTCCCCGGCATTAAAGACATGGGGCTATTCAGCGTTTTAGGCAGGGTATGGCAAACCGGCGTTCCGGAAAGCTTTGTTGATAAGAGATACGAGGACAAGAGAATATTTGGCTGGCGCAACAATTATGTGTACAAGCTGCCATCCGGCGAAATCGTGGCAATTTACAAAGACATAACCCGGCGCATACAGACGGAGGAAGCTCTGATAGCTTCGGAAATCAGGTTCCGACGGCTGTTCGACAGCATGACGGACGCTTTTGTCGGCACAAATATGGAAGGCAGGATAAACGAATTCAACAAGGCATTCATCAATATGCTCGGTTACGAACCGGAAGAAATTACTGAATTGAAATACTTCGAACTGACGCCAGAGAAGTGGCATGAGTATGAAACGGAAGTCATTAATGCCCAGATTCTTCCGCGCGGTTTTTCCGATGTGTATATAAAAGAATACAGGAAAAAGGACGGAACGATTTTCCCTGTTGAGCTTAGGACATTTCTGATCCGTGACGATAAAGGCGAGCCCGACGGAATGTGGGCGATAGTGCGCGATATCACCGAGCGCGCCAAGGCGGAAGAAGCGATCAGGCAAAGCGAAAACAAATTTCACTCACTGTACGATAATCTTATGGAAGGCGTCGCGCTGCACGAACTGATAACAGACGCCGGCGGCGCCCCTGTCGACTACAGAATCATCGACGTGAATCCCTCGTTCGAGAGCATCCTAAAGATTGCCAAGGATGCGGTATTGGGCAAAAAAGCGACGGAGGCATACGGCGTCTCCGAGGCGCCCTATCTTTCCGATTACGCCAGCGTGGCTCTGAACCGTTCGACATATTCATTCGAAACATATTTTCCGCAGTTGGACAAGCATTTCGCCATCTCGGCGATTCCGTGGGGAGAAATGGGTTTCGCCACAATTTTTTCTGACATAACGGAACGCAAGCGCGCCGAGGCGGAACAACTAAAGCTGCAAGAGCAACTTATTCAGTCGCAGAAGATGGAATCGATCGGCACGCTCGCGGGCGGCATCGCTCACGATTTCAACAATATGCTCGCGATCATCGTGGGCAACGCGCAGTTGCTGCAAAGCGAAATCAGCCCTGAAATGCCCGGCGCCGAGGAAATCGGGGACATCGTGTCCGCCGTTCAGCGCGCGAAGGAACTCACCATGCAGTTGCTCACTTTCGCGCGGAAAGAAAAGGTTAACGTAAAATCCGCGGATGTAAACAAGCTGATCGGCGACATCTCTTCCGTGCTCTCCCGAAGCATTCACAAAAAAATCGAAATCCAAACAACATTGGGCTGCAAATCGCGCGTCTCGATCGATTTCAACCAGATGTTTCAGGCGCTTCTGAATATCTGCGCGAACGCGTGCGACGCTATGCCCGCCGGCGGCAAGCTGGCCATTGAAAGCTCGGAAGTAGAAATCGGCGGCGAATACGCGGAAGTTCTTAAGGAAGGAAAATACTGCCTGATTAAAATAACTGACACCGGCATAGGCATGGCGGAAGATATGAGGCAGCGGATTTTCGAGCCGTTTTTTACGACAAAAGGCATCGGAAAGGGAACCGGGCTCGGACTGGCCATAACTCACGGAATCGTGAAGAACCACGAGGGGCATATCGAGGTGGAAAGCGAACCGGGCATCGGAACCTCGTTCAGCGTTTATATTCCCCTGAGCGATTTCATAGAGGAAGATGCCGCTGAAGAGGAGATCGCGGAACATAAGCGCGGCTCCGAGACAATCCTGATCATCGACGACGAAAAGGCGATTCTGAAATTCTCAGAAAAGGCCCTGGAAAATGCGGGCTATAAGGTTTACGCGACGGATAACCCGCGCGAGGGGCTGGAAATTTATAAAAAACGGGCCGACAAAATCGCGCTCGCGCTGCTGGATATGATGATGCCCGATATGGACGGCGAGGACGTCTACCGCGAACTCATAAAAATAAATCCGAAGGTGAAAGTCATTATTTCTTCGGGATATAGCCCTGACGGCAGAATCGGCGCTCTCATGGCAGACGGCATTCAAGGGTTCCTTCAGAAGCCGTTCAAAAATAAGGATTTATGCAAAACAATAAGAAATGTCCTCGATAGCTGAACTCGCTTTAGGCAGGTTTAATTTCCATTTGACAGAATGCAAACCGTAAAAGTATTATGCGCATATTGATACCGTTCGGGATGCGGGCGAACTCCTACGCCCGGCGCGCCTGAAAAGTGAGGGTTTATGAAATCAACCGCGAGAATTCTGCTTGCCGCGCTGGCAGCGGCTTTTCTTTTCATGCCGCACGCTGACGCCGCGCCCGGCGCCGCCTCGAAATCGAACGCGCAACTCCCGGCAATCGGCCCGGAATACGCCGCTCTGAAAAAAAATCTCGCCGTAGGCTGGAACACTTGGGACGCTTATAGCGTCCTGACTCACGTTCTTCTTCCGGCCGGCTTCGCTCTTAAAATCAATCTCATGGATGACGCGACGGGAAAGATTCTAACACAAGGCCTGATCGGCAGGCGCGGCGCCGATGAGGAAAACATCCGCCCCGGCCTTCACTCATACGACGGCTCATATACGGAACTGACGCTCGAATGGCGCGGCATCGCCGTCCGCATCCAAACCGCCTCCGTGAACGGAGAGTTCTTTCTTCTCGCTACTTCGGAAAATAACAGCAAATCAGGAACGCTCATTATCAAACCGGAGATGCTTTACGGCAAATCAGGAACAATCTCCATAGACAAAAATATCGTTTCTGCTCAGTTGCCTTCGAAAACTATCAGCGTCTTCGCTGATGGCAATTTCGCCGTCGCCGGGGACGGCTTGAGCGCGCAGCGCATAGCGGTTTCGCTTGACGGCCCGGCCGGCCTGTCGACCGGGGCGAAAAAAAGTCTGGCTGAAATCAAGCGCATTATTGAGGCCGAGGGAAGCCGGTTCGCCAAGAGCCGCGAGAAGTACGGCGAATTGAGCGACGCTCACAACGCGATGCAGAGCGCGCTCGCGTGGAACGTTATCTACGAACCGACGCAGGACCGGGTGATCACGCCGGTAAGCCGGCTCTGGTGCGTCGGCTGGGGCGGCTTTGTCCTTTTCGACTGGGACACATATTTCGCCGCTTACATGCTGTCTTTGGACAGCAAAGAACTCGCCTATGCGACCGCCATCGAGGTCACGAAGGGAATAACCGGCGCCGGCTTCGTCCCCAACTACTCGGCGGCGAACAACAACAAAAGCCTCGACCGCTCGCAGCCGCCGGTCGGTTCGCTCGTCGTGCGCGAGATATACCGGAAATACAGAGAGAAATGGTTTCTGCGCGAGGTGTTCGACGACCTGCTGAGCTGGAACCGCTGGTGGGAACCGAACCGTATGACGGACGGCTACCTGTGCTGGGGCTCGAATCCGTTCAAAGGCTACTACGGAAAGATCGGCGAACTTCACGCCATCAACAACTGGCAGGGCGCCGCTTGGGAATCAGGACTCGACAACTCGCCCATGTACGACGATGTTCCGTTTGACACTAAGCGACATCAGCTCAAGCTGGCCGATGTCGGCCTCATCTCGTTCTACGCTATGGACTGCGACGCGCTCGCAGACATCGCCGATGAACTCGGCAAAACCGAAGAGAGCCGCGAACTGAGAGCGCGCGCGGAGAAACACCGGCAGGCGCTCGCCACGCTCTGGGATGGGACATTCGGGCTTTACCTGAACAAACGAACCGACACGAAAGAGTTCAGCTACCGCATTTCGCCTGCGAATTTCTATCCGCTTCTGGCGCGCGCTGCGACTCAGCAACAGGCCGAACGCATGATGAAGGACCACTTCTACAACCCGGCCGAGTTCTGGGGCGACTGGATAATTCCGTCCATCTCGCGGAACGATCCTGGATTCAAAGATAACTCCTACTGGCGCGGCAGAATCTGGGCTCCGATGAACTTTCTCGTCTATATAGGAATGCGCAACTACGATCTGCCGGACGCGAGGAAAGACCTCGTTGACAAATCGAAAAAGCTGCTTCTGAAATCGTGGCTCGCTGAAGGCCACGTCTATGAAAACTACAACTCTGTGACCGGCGCCGGCGACGACGTGGAGAACAGCGACAAGTTCTACCACTGGGGCGCGCTGCTGGGCTTCATCTCATTCATCGAACAGGGTTTCGTCGAGGCTCCTGAAAAGCCGCTGAATTAGTATTTCCCGTATTAGCAATCGACGGGCGGAGCGGTTTTCAACGCCGTAAAAATGCGCGGGGCGGCCCGTTTGATATCTGAGATATGGCCGATATCTCAATTACTCAGCTCAGTCTGAGATACGGCCGGCATCTCAATTACCCTGCTCAGTCTCAGATACGGCCGCTATCTCAATTACTATGCACAGTCTCAGATATCCGATATCTCAGATATAAAACGCCGATTTTTGCTGTTTTTTTCGCGGCAACTCAGATATCGGGGGCCTTTTTCGCCATCTCCCGCCGATCTACGCAAAGAGCAACTTTACGGCATAGCTGTCAATTATTTTTGTAAAGCTGACTCAGAACTGCGGCCGGTTTTGAGTCAAATCGGAGGAATTATCCGTTGGAGCGAAGTGTCCCCGGCTGCATTTTCGCGCAGGGGCGCGGAAACGGGACAATACGGAAAACAAATTAGCGGACAATGAAAAAGGGGACGGCATGCCGTCCCCTTTAAAAATCGTTATTGATTGATCTGTTGCTGTTAGGCGCCTTTTTTGATGAGTTCCTCGGATACGCTCGCTGGAACCTGCTGGTATGTGCTGAACTCCATTGAGAAGTTGCCCTTGCCCTGAGTGCGGTTCCGCAATATCGTCGAATAGCCGAACATTTCGGAAAGAGGCACGGTCGCGCTTAACAGCCGCGAGTCGCCGGGCAACTGTTCCATTTCGGCCAGCCGTCCGCGGCGCGAACTGACGTCCTGCATGACGTTCCCGACGAATTCCTCCGGAACGACGATGTCGACTTTCATTATCGGCTCCTTGAGTATCGGAGCGGCTTTTCGCAGCGCGTTTTTCAGGCCTATCGAGCCGGCGATCTTGAACGCCTGTTCGTTCGAGTCAACTTCGTGGAACGCGCCGCCGAGCAGCGTGACGTGGATGTCGATCACCGGATAGCCGCCGAGCACGCCGGTCTTCATCGCTTCAACGACGCCCTTCTCGATCGCGCCGAAGTATTCCTCCGGAATTTCGCCCGC
This sequence comes from bacterium, assembly GCA_041664945.1. Classification (GTDB taxonomy): domain Bacteria; phylum UBP15; class UBA6099; order UBA6099; family UBA6099; genus JBAYJY01. The sequence goes on from JBAYJY010000037.1 coordinate 19,066, forward strand.
CTTCACCTCGTCGTCGAAGATGAATCCTTCGCCCGCGGGAAGCGGAGCGACGCGCAGCTTGACCTTGCCGAAATGACCGCTTCCGCCGCTCTGCTTGACGTAGCTGCCCTCAACCTCGACCGTCTTCATTACGGTTTCCTTGAACGCGACTTTCGGTTTCCCGACCGTCGTCTCGACGTTGAATTCTCTCTTCAGCCTGTCGGTGATGATCTCTAAGTGCAGCTCTCCCATGCCGGAGATGATTGTCTGGGCGATATCCTTGTTCGACTCGACCTTGAACGTCGGGTCTTCCTTCGCGAGCTCGCGGAGCGCCTCGGACATCTTCTGGTGGCCGTCCTTTTTCTGCGCTTCGATCGCGACGGAGATGACCGGTTCCGGGAAGATGATTTTCTCCAGCAGAATCGGGTTCTCCTCGCAAGTGAGCGTGTCGCCGGTGCCGACGGTTTTCAGTCCGATGACGGCGCCGATGGAGCCGGCGGAAAGCTCTTCGAGCTCTTCGCGGCGGTTCGAGTGCATTCTCAGTATGCGCGTGATGCGGTCCATTTTCCCGTTGCTCGCGTTGTAAACGCGCGAGTTCTTTTTGATGGAGCCGGAATAAACTCTTACGTATGTGATGTGGCCGACGTGCGGGTCTTTCGCGATCTTGAAAGCGAGCGCGGCGAACGGAGCTTCGTCGGAGGTTTCTCTTATCTCGGTGGTTCCGTCGCTTTCGATGATCCCGGTGACGGGCGGAACGTCCAGCGGCGACGGGAGGTAATAAACAATCGCGTCGAGCAGCGACTGTACGCCGACGTACTTCGCGGAGGTTCCGCAGAGCGTCGGCACAAGGCCGTCCTCAATCGTCGCCTTGCGCAGCGCGTTTTTAATTTCTTCTTTGGAAATTTCAGTTTCTTCGAGGTACTTCTCGGCGATCGCGTCGTCGAAGTCGGCGAGCCGCTCGATCATGTTCGCGCGCCATTTGACGGCGTGCTTGACGGCGGCGTCAGGAATCGGAAGCCGCTTGCGGAATTCGTCGCAATCGTCGTCTGTCATCTCGAGGTCCATCTCGATCAGATCGATCACGCCGATGAGAACGCCGTTATCGAAGTAAGGTATCGTTATCGGCACTGACGGCGCGCCGAATTTCTTGCGTATCTGTTCCGCAACGCGGAAGTAGTCGTTTCCGTTGCGGTCCATCTTGTTCACGAAAACAATGCGCGGAATTTTGTAGTTGTTCGCCTGCCGCCACACCGTTTCGGTCTGCGTCTGAACGCCGCCCACGGCGCAAAAAACGACCACCAGGCCGTCGAGCACGCGCATGGACCGCTCGACTTCGACCGTGAAGTCGACGTGTCCGGGCGTGTCGATGATGTTGATCGCATGATCTTTCCAGTCGCAGAATGTCGCGGCTGACGTTATCGTGATTCCGCGTTCCTTCTCCTGAACCATCCAGTCCATCGTCGCCGTGCCTTCGTCCACCGTTCCGACTTTGTGCACTTTTCCGGTATAGTAAAGCATTCTTTCGGTCGTCGTTGTTTTCCCCGCGTCAATGTGGGCGACGATCCCGATGTTGCGCGATTTTCTGAGCTCACTCTCTGTCATGACTGCTTCATCTCCTAAGCAAAAAAAAATTCGGCCCTACACGGCTCGTACAGCTACTCGCCGTTCGCCGAAACCTCATATACTATAAGTATTATCTTGCTTTTGTCCAGTTTGTTTCACAAATAATTCAGAATCACGGGCGCCCCCGCCGCCGGACGACGCCGGTGAAAATCATTAGGCCTCTCCTTCCGCGCGCGTGATTGTATGTATAATACTTTAAAGTAGCTGAACGGAAAGCCGCCGGGCGGCATGCGCTGCCCGGCGGCAAGGAGAATTGACATGAAGAATATTTTAACCGGAATCGCTTTTTGCCTTATGCTGGCGGCGGCGGGCGCTGTATGCGGCGCTGTTGAAAAAGAGCCGCTTTATCTCGACCGCACGCAACTTGTGGATGTGCGGATCAAAGACCTGATCTCGCGGATGACGCCGGAAGAGAAGATGCAGGAGCTGGCCGGGAAAGCCGGCGGGCCGGGCGAACTGCGGCTGAAAATTCCGCCGTTCAACACAACGGAAGCGGTTCACGGGTACATGTCGGGAATCGGAGCCACGATCTTTCCGCACTCGATAGCGATGGCGAGCTCGTGGAATGAAAAACTGATGCTGGAGATGGCGGACACGATCGCGGCCGAGATGGTCGCAGCGAATGCGCAACAGGCATGGTCGCCGCTGATGGATGTGGCGCGAGACCCGCGCTGGGGCCGCATGGAGGAAACTTATGGCGAGGACACATATCTCGTCACCCGCATGGGAGTGGCGTTCATCAAAGGCCTTCAGCGGCACAACCTGATAGCGACGCCCAAGCATTTCGCGGCGCACGGCGCTCCGCAGGGCGGCCGCGACAGCAACGACGTCGGCTACTCCGAGCGCGTGATGCGCGAATACTACCTGCCCTCGTTCCGGGCGGCGTTTCTGGAGGCCGGCGCGATGGCGACGATGAGCGCGTATTCGACGTGGTTCGACGCGCCCGCCGTGTCGTCCGAATATTTGCTGAAGGGCATCCTGCGCGAGGAATGGGGGTTTCAGGGCTTTATCGTTTCCGACTGCACTTCAATAGCGCATCTAACATACAAGCATTACGTGGCGGCGGATTACGTCGACGCGGCCCGGCTGGCGCTGAAAGCCGGCGTGTCATACAACTGCGGCGAAGTTTACGCCCGCGAGGACGTGATTCAGGCAGTGGCCGACGGGCGCATACCGATGGCGGACGTCGACTACGCGGTCAGCCGCACGATCAGGGCGAAGTTCCTGACCAACCTTTTCGAGGCCCCGCGGGCGAAGTTGCTGAAAGAAGGCGGAAAAGACTGGAACAGTCCCAAGCACAGCGCCGTGGCCCTCGATGCGGCCCGGCAAAGCCTGATTCTTCTGAAAAATAAAGACAGCCTTTTGCCGTTGAGCAAAAACATAAAATCCATAGCGATCATAGGCGAAAACGCGAAGACGCAACAGCTCGGCGACTACAGCGCGAAACCGCTCGAAGGACAGCTCGTTTCGATACTCGACGGGGTGAAAAAGACAGTAGGGCCGGATGTCATCGTCCGTTACGCCGAAGGTTACGATCATAAGTTTCCCTCCGCCTTCATGGGGATTTCAAAAGCGGTGAAAGCCGCCAGGGCGTCGGATGTCGCGATTGTCGTCGTCGGCGATTTAGGAGACATAACGAGCGGCGAAGGACACGATCGCGCAGATCTGGACCTGCCCCGCGGACAGAAGGAATTGGTTAAGGCAATCTATAAAACCGGAACGCCTGTCGTGCTGATAATCGTCAGCGGGCGCCCCTACACTATTGAGTGGGAAGCCGACAACATCAAAGCGATCATTCAGACGTTTTATCCGGGACAGGAAGGCGGAACGGCCGCGGCGGAGGTTCTTTTCGGCGACTACAATCCGGCGGGCCGCCTGCCGGTCACATATCCGCGCTACGCAGGCCAACTGCCTCTGAATTACAATCCGAAACCTTCGGGACGCGGCTATAAATACATCAACATGGACGCAAGCCCGCGCTACAGGTTCGGACACGGCCTCAGCTACACGCGCTTCCGCTACAGCAACCTTAAAGTTTCGCCTGAAAAAACGGCGGACGGTTTAGTCACAGTCAGCGCCGACATCGAAAACATCGGAGGCCGCGACGGCGACGAAGTGGCGCAACTGTACGTCACCGACATGCTCGCCACAGTCGACACGCCGGTCTCGCAGCTCATGGGATTCAGCCGCGTCAATATAAAAGCGGGCGAGAAGGCGACGGTGGCCTTCAGCCTGAACGCATACCAATTGTCGTTGCTCGACCGCAACATGGACCGGGTTCTCGAACCGGGAAAATTCAAGGTCATGGTGGGCGGCGTTTCCCCATGGGCGCAACCCGAAGACAGATTCAAGGACAGAATCGGATATTCGGGTCCGGAAGAAGGAGTCGTCGGCGAATTCGAGGCGACAGAGCGAATAGCGGCTAATTTCGAATATTCGCTGGCGGCGCCGCAAACCGCCAAAGCCGGCGAGCCGTTTGAGGTTATCGTGAAGGTGAATAACAAAGGCCGCATGACGGATGTCGGCGAAGTGAAACTCTTCGCGGACGGCGCGGTCGCGGGAGTGAAACGATTTGAAGTCGCGCCCGGAAAACCGAAGAGCCTCACTTTCGCGGTCGCTCTGAAAGCGGCGGGCGAAATACAACTGACCGCTGTCGGCAAATCCGGCTTGGCGAAACAAACGATAAAAGTGATTCAGTAACAGCGGCGGTCGAGACGCCGCGCCAAAACAGATCCGGCGCCAGGAGGCTGACGTGTTATGCCCTATCTTAAAACATTCATTTTTACGATCTTCGTTCCCGGAACAGTCGCCGGAGCGCTCCCGTGGCTGCTGATTACTTCCGATATAAAATTCCTCGATGCGAAACTGGGCGCCTTTCGGTTTATCGGGGCGCCGATCTGGGCCATTGGGCTTCTCATCTACATTTTATGCGCGTGGGAATTCGCCTCGACAGGAAGAGGAACGCCTGCCCCGAATGATCCGCCGAAGGCGCTCGTCGCAAAAGGCCTCTACCGTTTTTCGCGGAATCCGATGTACGTTGGAATACTATCCCTGATAGCGGGCGAAGCGGTTTTCTTCGAATCGCCGCTCACGGCGCTTTACGGCGTTATCATTTTCTTATTATTTAACGCTTTTATAATTTTCTATGAGGAGCCGACGCTCAACCGGATGTTCGAAGAATCATATAAACAATTCTGCAAATCGACGCCGCGATGGATCGGCAAGATTAATTCACGCAAAACATAAACTGAAAAATATCGTCCAGGCCTTAACTCAGAAGCTCGAAAGCCGACTCGACGCCGTCAGTCGTTCATCTGATAAACGCCCTTGAGCGCATACACTTCTTCCCATATCTTCTGTTGAAGCGCATCGTTGACCGCCGGCTTTTTGACCATCTTCAGCGCGATTTCCATTTGTTTCGGCGTGCTCTGGCGCTTCGAGTAGAGCTGGACGGCGAACTTAGTGAAGTCCCTGACCATGAAGTCGAATATCTGGTCCAGCATGTCAGCGGGCAGTTCGTCCTTGTGCAGATTGTGGAACTCGATGATGCCCTGCCCGTATGCGACGAGCGTGAAAAGCTCTCCGAGTATCAGCAGGAAGTCGATGTCGTCCGCCTGAGCCTTCGAGGCCTTGGCGTCGCTCGCGGAAGCCATGAGGAAATCCTTGAGAACGAGTATCTGTTCCTTGAAAATGTTGACGTTCGGCAAGTCAACGCTGTTGTAGGCGATGTTGTAGTCGTGGAACTGGATGTTTCCGAGACCCTTAGTCGGCCCCTGATTGAAGAGGAAGTCGTCGCTCTTGATGTCGTTGATTTCCGGGATGTCCGGGAATTTGCCGGGCATGAAGAAGTAGTTTCTCATGAACTTGATGATCAGCGCCATGTTGACGTGCACCGTGCCTTCGAGCTTCGGGAGCGCGCGGATGTCGCGGGCGGCCATCTCGAAATACATGTCTTTCTCGAAACCCTTCGCGGCCATGACGTCCCAGAGGCAGTTGATGACTTCCTCGCCCTGCGTCGTCACTTTCATCTTGACCATCGGCGTGTAAAGCAGATAGCGCCGGTCGCTCTCGGAGGCCGTGCGGATGTAGTCCGACGTGCGGAGCGCGAAGGCTTTCATCGCGACGAGACGGCAGTAGGCGTCGGTGAAAAGCTGTTTGACGTGGGTGAAATCGGTGACGAATTTGCCGTACAGGTTTCTGTTCGATGCGTGGTCGATCGCCTCATACAAAGCGTGCGTGCAAATTCCTATCGATCCCCATCCGAGATTGTATTTGCCGAGGTTGACGGTGTTCAGCGCCATGTCCCACGCGTCGCGGCCCTTCGAAAGGATGTCGTCCTCTTCGATCGGATAGTCGTTCAGCGCGTACTCGGCGACAAACGACTGGCTGTTGACGACGTTCTTCACAACTTCGTATCTGCCGTGCTTCGAGCCGACGACGAAGAATGCGAAATAGTTGTACTTGTCCGTTTCAACCTCGCCCGGCTTCTTGATCTTGCCGAGCGTCGAGACGAGCGCCGCTTCGTTGCCGTTGCCGATGTAGTACTTGCGGCCGTTCGCGAGATAGGTCCCGTCATCCTGCGGCACGAGCATCATCTCGGTCGAGTATATGTCGGCGCCGTGCTCTTTTTCAGAGAGGCCGAATCCGAATATTCCGCCCTCTTTCAGCAACTCTGCCGTGCGTTTTTTCACTTTTTCGTTCTTGCTGATCCATATCGGGCCGAGACCGAGTATCGACACCTGCCACGTGTACCAGTAGGCCAGTCCGTAGAAGCCGAGTATCTCGTTGAACTCGCAGTTGCGGAAGGTGTCCCAGCGATACTCCTCGTCGCCGCCGCCGTACTGCGCGGGCGTCAGCAGCCTCGCGAATACTTTGTTATCTGCCTGAAACTTCAAAAAGTCGGCGTACCACACGCGCTCGACATCGTCTTTCTTGAGCTTTCCGCGCCCTTTGCTCTCGAAAAACTCTATCGTCTTCAACATGATGTCTTTCGATTTGTCGTCTTTGTACTTGCGTGAATGCTTTTTGGGATTTAGTAATAACATATCGTTTCCTTTCCTGTTTCGTATAAATAATTAGTCTTTTGGGATGATCAGATAATTCAGCAGGAAAGTCAAGCGAGATAACAAAGATTCGGCAATTTCGGAATCTCCCTATGATATCCGGAGGTTCTTTCGACACGCTGACCGGCTTGGAATTCCGCCGCCGCGCCCGAATATCCTTACGCGACAAATTTATAACAGGGGTGTTGTCAAATTCCGGCATGGGACACGGAAATAATTCAAGCGCCGCTGGAATTATTTGAATCCGCCGCAGTTAATTATCTGTCACCGCCCGCCAGCCTCCGGGTAGTTGCTGTTCAGTGATGGCGAAAGATAATCTTCGCTGCCGCAGGTGTGTAAAGAAGAGAGTATCGCTTCATCCGAAAACCTCTTCGTGAGTCAGGAGTATGCCTTTTTCAATCTCTTTCTTCGACTGTTGAATCTGTTTCATGAGATCGGGGTCCGACAGAATATCAAAGGTTTCCAATAGCGATTCGTACTCATCGGCGCTCAATAAAACGCCTTCCGGAACGCCGCCGCGAGTAATCTGATAAACGCACTGTGTTTTGTTAATTTCATCCATGAGTTTAAAAAAATCCGATTTTGCCGCGCTCAAGGTTATTGTTTTCATGCCCGCCTCCCGGATAGACCAATATAGACTTTTTATTGGCTAAAGAGTGTAATGTCAAATTGCTTGGGCCGCCGGGGTTGAAAGCGGCATCGTGATAGATAAACGTTTTGTGCCGTAGAGAACGGCAATCCTTGTTGACAAACGCCGATTCGTGGTACAATAAGAACAAAGTTCAAAATATTTGATTTCATCTATGATTTTTTATATTGTTTCCAAAATACGAAACAGAAGAATTACTTTTACGGAGGATAATGGAATGGATACCAAACAAATATGTGCAATTTTATATTTTGATACAGTAAAAGCCAGCCAAATTATGAGCTCGGAATTAAAACGGAAACTAATTATCTTTATAAATAGAATTATCTCTGATCTAAAGAAAAAATTTGATATTATTTATGCAAACAATTTGGGTGATGGCTATTTACTAATTGGCTCAAGTGGACTCGAAATTGCAGATGCGGCATTACAAATACGCGATGGATACAAAAACTATGATTGGGAACATGATGGATTTCCAAATGTTTTGAAGGTTAGAGTCGGACTACACTTAGGCATTGTATTATTATCAAAGGAAGGGAGAAAAATCACTAATGCTTGTGGCCATGCGCTTGATTTCGGGTCAAGAATTGAGCCAATTACAGAACATAATCATGTATTCTGCACTGAAAATCTCTATAGACAACTAATTTCTGAAAAACCAAATACAATCGAGAGTGATTTCATTGGTGAAATCGAACTTGCAAAAGGGGCCGGGAAATATCCGTTATATAACATTCGGCGAAAAGGCGAACAGAGTTATGTAACTCTTGAAAGAGGAAAAATAGAAATACTAAAAGATAAATCCGAGAACAAAAAGGAACTCTTAAAGTATGGTTTATGCTGGGAAGCAAAAAGAATAACTAGCGTATCACAAGGCGTAGATTTTATAAAGCTCCCTCAAAACAATAAACCATTCAAATCGTTAAATTTCAAATTAATATCCCATTCATCTTATTGGAGAGCTGGAATAAAATGTGAAGCAAGCATTCAATTGCCTAATCTTGTGACTCCAAATAGTTTTTTGATTCATACGGGTAGGGAAACAAATGGCGCATATGGAATAACATGCTACGTAAACAAAATAATGCTGTTAAATGAATCCCTAAAAATCGAAAGTGATAAAGATATAAAATTCGCTTTTGAATACTTAGGTGATAATCATATATGCTGCAAAATAGGAGATTTCTTTAAGTTTGAGTACAAAATAGACCCGATACTGTTAAAAAATATTTCTCTTTCGGCTTGGGGTGATGGTCATGAATATGAGATTTTATTCTATGATATCGTCTATTGCTAAATTAATTAAAGTTGATAGGTCAAAAACCTCAATTCTCTATCCGTTGATTTTAATTTTTAAACGCTAATTGTTTCTACACAAATAAGCGGTAATAAGCGCTGATAAGCCAACAACAAGTTCAGCGTCAACATGTTTGGGTTGTTCGCCTTCTCTTATGTGTCTCGCTTTTTCGCTAGAAAACCCCCATAATTTTGTTACCGCTTCTTCGATGGTTTTAGGCAAACCATGTTTGTCACGATGATTTTTCATAATCGAGCCCAATGTCTCGTTGGGCTCATTACTTACTTCGCGAGCGACACACTCAAGAGCCGCCATTGAATGTGTTATTGCACCGGTTAAATCAGGCTCTGGTCTTCTTGATATATCCTTTATTGCTTCTTCAATTTCGGAATTTGCGGTTAAATAACTCTTTTCATTCATTGCAGTTTTTGCGTGTTCTACAGCGAATTCATATGATTCAGAACCACGCATTACGATATTCCCATTTTCCATCTTCCAACCAATTCCTTGCTCTAAAAACACTTCGTTAAGTTCTTTCTCGAAAAGAGCCGGTCTGCTTGGTAGTGTTCCGCGAATGGCGCAGGTTAAGAAGTAATTATATATTGATTCAGCAACCTCATAAACTTTGTACCAGTCACAATTCATAATTAGTTGTTTGACTTCCCCGTCGATATTGGGATATTCGGACCAATTTCCATCATCGGGAAGACAAAGCAATACATTACAAATTATTTTCCTTAAGACTGAGGGGTTAAAGCCGCCTGTCTTATACGCTATAATAATCAATGCCTCTCTAAATTTATTCGGCGCATCTTCTCGCACAACAATCTCTTTGTTTTCAGGCTGAAAACCATATCTTTTTGAAAATGTTTGTTTATACACATCGTCCATAATGAACCTCATTTACAACAATATTCGGCTGTTTTTCTTTTATCTATTGTCTTTTAGACACTAATCACTCTTGCCCTATTCTTTAATCTTGAAGACTGATTAAATATTACCTTAATTTTTGCGGTTTAGGTAAATTCTTGAAAATTACTTTATGTTGCAATTATTGGATTGAGGGCAGTCATAACTTTTCAACGCACTTAAGCTCGCCGGCTTGCGAAAACCTCAAAACATCCCATTTGCCGTAATAGAAACCGGCATAAATGTGCGCTATACTTTTTCGGACACGGCGCGGCATGCGCCGGAACGTAGGGGCGGATTTCAAATCCGCCCGGCGAAACCATAAAACAAGGATAGCGACCATGAACGGTAAAGTGCGGATCAAGGACAAGATGCGGAGCGCATACACGCCGGAGCAGTGGCTCGGCGTTCTGGTTGAAGCGGCGAAAGAAGAACGGTTCGAGGAGCATTTCGCGCTGACGAACTGGGAGATACGCGAGGCGATCTACAGCGGGCCGGACAACTACCGGCAGCTCGGCGGCTGGAAACGCTATAAAATCGGCGACACATGGGGCGGCGAGGACCACACGGCGTTCTTCCGCTGCGAGGTCAAGGTTCCCGCGAGCTTCAAGGGCAAAACCGGCGTCCTGCGGCTGATCCCCGGCGGCGAAGCGTTGCTCAAAGTCAACGGCAAGCCGTTCGCCGGACTCGACGAGAAGCACGACACGGTCTTCATCGCCGATAAGATGCGCGGAGGCGAAACGCTCAAGCTCGAAATCGAAGCCTATATACGCCAGATGGACGACGCCGACCTGTTTCACACATTCAGAGTCGCCGAACTCGCCATTCTCGACCGCGACTGCGAAAACGCATACTTCGATCTGAAATGCGCTTACGAGGGCATGGAGTCGCCGCGCTCGATGCGCGACGTGCGCCACTTCCTTTTCGACGAACTGAACAAAGCGGTCGCGCTGATCGACTTCAGCGCGCCGGACCGCGCGACGTTCAAAGCCGGCCTCATGAAGGCCGCCGCGCGCGTTAGAAAGAACGTCTACGAGTCCGGCAAGTACCGTGACGAAGGCCGCCTGAACATGGTCGGCCACAGCCACATCGACCTCGTTTACCTATGGAGCTACAAGGAATTCCTGCGCAAAATCGGCCGCACGCACTCCACAGCGCTCAACATCATGCGCGAGTTCCCCGATTACCTTTTCTGCCAGAGCCAGATGAAACTTTACGAGGACCTCAAGCTCCTCTACCCCGACATTTACAAGCAGATCAAAAAGCGCGTCAGCGAGAACCGCTGGGAAGTGATCGGCGGCATGTACATCGAGCCGGACTGCAATCTCGTTTCCGGCGAATCGCTCGTGCGGCAGTTGCTGGTCGGCAAACGGTTCATGCAGAGCGAGTTCGGCCGCGACTCGGAGGTCTGCTGGCTGCCCGACGTTTTCGGCAACTCGTGGATCATGCCGCAGATTCTCGCGCGCGCCGGAATTAAATACTTCATCACCGTCAAGCTCGTGGTGTGGAACGACACAAACGAGTTCCCGCACAACACTTTCCGATGGGAAGGCCCGGACGGCTCACGCATTCTCTGCCACATGCCGGCCACCCACTTCGGCGCCGAGGTGGACGCCGACATCATGCTCACGAACTGGGACGAGTACAAGCAGAAAATCGATTGCAGCGAGGCGATATACAACTACGGACACGGCGACGGGCGCGGCGGCCCGATGCGGGAGGACATTCTCGCGGGCAGGCGCTTCAGCCGGTTCCCCGGCATGCCGGACGCCGAGTTCACGCACGGCGGCGATTTCTTCAAGCGCGCGGAAGCCGTCGCAACAGACAAGCTCCCTATATGGAAGGACGAGCTTTACCTCGAAACGCACCGGGGCACTTACACGACTCAGGCGATCCTCAAGAAAAACAACCGGAAGTCGGAAATCATGTACCGCAACGCGGAGATGATGTCTTCTATCGGCAAACTGCTCGGAGGCGCCTACCCGCAGAAAGCGATCAACGAAGGCTGGAAGACGCTTCTCAAGAATCAGTTCCACGACATCCTGCCCGGCTCTCATGTGACTGAAGCCTGCATAGACGCGGTGGCGGATTACAAGACGGTGTTCGCGGCCGGCGGCAAGGCGCTGTGCGGCGCGCGGGAGTTCATCGCTACGAAAATAAAGAACGACTCGGACGACCCGGCGGTCGCTGTTTTCAACGCGCAGACGTGGGAGCGCGACAACGCCGTCGAGGCGGAATTCAAAACGAATAAAAAAGAATTCAAAATAGTGGACGCGGCTGGCGCGGAGGTTCCATATCAGGTGATCGAGCGGAACGGCGGCAAGGTCAGAACACTGATCGGCGCGCGCGGAGTTCCGGCGGCCGGATATTCGGTTTACAGGCTTGCGGCCGGGAAACCGGCGGCCGGCGCGGCGGCTGAGGCGTCGGAAAAAGGAATGGAAAACGAATTCTTCTCGCTCATGTTCTCTAAGGACGGGACGATATCGAGAATATACGACAAAAGGCAACAGCGCGACGTTCTCGTTCCCGGCGGCGGCGGAAACCGGTTCCAGATTTTCGAGGACGACCCCGGCCGCTATCCGGCGTGGGACATCGTGCCGATGTACAAGAATCACGAATACAAACTGCCGGCGGTCACGAAAACGGAAGTCGTCGAGCGCGGACCGGTGCGGGTGGTCGTGCGGCAGACGCGAAAATTCATGAAGTCCAAGATGGTCCAGAGGATCATCATGTACAACGACGTGCCGCGAATCGATTTCGAGACGGAGATCGACTGGGCGGAGCGCAACAAACTGCTCAAGGTCGGGTTCCCGGTTGAAGTGAGCGCGATGAAGGCGGCTTACGACATTTCGTTCGGATTTATCGAGCGGCCGACTCACGGCAACACTACATGGGACGCGGCAAAGTTCGAGGTGTGCGGCCACCAGTGGGCGGACATCTCGGAGGGCGACTACGGAGTGAGCCTTCTGAACGACTGCA
>JBAYJY010000038.1:0-31422 GCA_041664945.1 bacterium
CGAAGAACTTCTGCTGGAGCGGCCCTGTAAACAATTGGCGGTATGCATTTTTGGCCTGCACGCTGGTAGCTGTTCTTATATGGTTGCTTTTGTTTTTCTGGCAGCGCAACGAGCCGGAAGATGTCGGTCTGGAGAAAATCATTGAAACGGAATGCGACGAGACCCGGCCGGTTCGCGCATCGACCGAAGACAACATAACGCTCAGACAATATTTTGTTCTTTTGGCAAATCCGGTGATTCTCTCGATGGGAACATGTTACTTTTGCCTCAAATTCATCCGTTATTCACTCGACACGTGGACGCCGACATTTCTACAGGTTCTCCACTTCGATGTAGGCAAGTCGGCGTATTATTCGACGATTTTTGATTTCGTCGGAATACCGGGTGTGTTGTTTGCCGGGTGGGCGCTCGATCACTGGTTCAAAGGCAAGTGGGCGCCTCTCTGCCTTATGATGGCGGTGGGAATGGTTGCCGGTTATATCTGCGTCATCATTTTCGGCGGCAACCCGTACATGTTCGCTATTTGTTGCGGACTCGTCGGCTTCATGCTGTACGGGCCTGATTCGGTTGTAAACGGCGCTGCCGCCATGCACGTCGCCGGCGAGAAAAACACGACCGCCGTGACGGGAATCATCAACGGCATGGGCAGCCTCGGCCCGGTTCTTCAGGCGCTCATCATCGGACGTTTGCTTGAAGGCGACAACGGAATGCGCAATGCGAATGTTCTGGGCTTGTGCGTAAGCGTTGCCTTTGTTTTCCTGATGCTTATAGTGATGATGCAGATAAAACGGGCGGAGAAGAGAAATCTTGCCTGCGCATAAAGCTTCGATTTACTGACAGTTTTGAAATCGATTCTGTTTGAAAATTCACGTGAGGATTATGCAATGAAGAAACGGTTATTGATAACCGGCGCGAACGGATTTGTGGCGGGCAGCGTGATGTGGCATGCCGGCGGCGAGTGGGAGGTTCACGCGGTGGACCGCGCTGATATCGCTATCAATCGCGGCGGCGTCAACCCGCACAAGATAGAGCTTACGGACGCTGCGCGGCTGAAAGAGCTGTTCGGCGAAGTGAAGCCGGACGCGGTGATCCACGCCGCGGCGATGGCGGACATAGATTTCTGCGAGGCGAACAAGGAAATCGCGGAAGCGGTGAACGTGGGCGTCACCCGCGAAATTGCGCGGAACTGCGCCGCCTGCGGCGCGCGGCTGGTGGCGATCTCGACCGACACGGTTTTCGGCGGAACGAAAGGCATGTACCGCGAGGAAGACCCGCCGGAGCCTCTGAATTTCTACGCTGAAACAAAGGTGAAGGCGGAACGGATCGTGGCCGCCGAAACGCCGGGCGCGGCGATGCCGAGGTTGTCGCTCGTGGTCGGCCTGCCGTTCACCGGCGGCGGCAACTCGTTCCTGTCGCGGATGATCGCTTCAATGGAACAAGGCAAAGAGGTCGGCGTTCCGGACGAGGAAATACGAACGCCGGTGGACGTTATCACACTCGGCCACGCGCTGCTCGAGCTCGCCGGAAACGACTACGCCGGCCTTATCCATCTCTCCGGCGGCACACGCTTGAACCGCTACGAGATGTCGTTGCTGATCGCGGACCGGCTCGGCTTCCCGCAGTCGCTGGTCGCGGCGAAAAATCCGAGCGGGATTCCCGGACGCGCTCCGCGCCCGCTCGACGCATCAATGGACAACTCGAAGGCGCGCGCCACTCTGAAAACGCCTTTTCTCAGCTTCGCCGACGAACTGGAACTGATATTAAAAACAGTAGAGGGCAGAAAGTAGACGGTAGACGGGGAAATACAAAAATGAAGTGGCCAGAATACAGAACTCAGAATACAGCGAAAACCTTAAACGGCCGTCATTGCGAGGAAGCCGTTGTAAGGCTGACGAAGCAAACCCGAACTTGATTCTGATTAACAGCGGAGCGCGCGGAGAACGTAGGGGCACAGCATGCTGTGCCCTGCGAAAAAGTTTTGAAAGGATTTTAAGGAGAACAAAATGGCGAGTCCAAAAGTAAAATTCGACTTGGAGATAAAATTCGGTAGCGAATACGGGCCGGAAGAAGAGAAAGCGATAATTGATATCCTGCATAAGAACGCGCCGACGAGCGGCGACGCATGCATTCAGTTCGAAAAGGAATTCGCGGAGTACTGCGGGACAAAATACGCGCGCGCAACAAGCAACGGAACGGCGTCGCTTTTCCTCTCCATGCTCGCGCTCGGCGTCGGGCCCGGAACGCGCGTTCTCACAACGCCGCTGACGTGGATCGCCACCGCCGCCGCCGCGACAACTCTCGGCGCCGAAGTCGACTTGGTCGACATCGATCCGGTCACCTACAACATGGACCCGAAGAGCCTCGCGGAGAAGATCACGCCCAACACGAAGGCAGTCGCGCCGGTGCATCTCTATGGCCAGTGCTGCGACATGGACGCGATAATGGCGCTTGCGGCAAAGCACGGGTTTGCGGTTGTCGAGGACGCCTGCCACACTGTCGGCGGCGAGTACAAGGGCCGCAAGGCGGGCAGCATCGGCGCAACCGGCTGCTTCAGCTTCCACGAGCAGAAAAACATGTCCACTCTCGGCGAGGGCGGCATGATCGTCACCGACGACCCGGACCTCTTCGAGACGATCTCGCTATACCGCTCGCATTGCACACGCGTTTACGGCAAAAGCACAAAGTACTGCTCGATTGACGAATCGAAATTCCCGATGGGCAAACGCTTCTGGGGTCAGGACTTCGACGACACGGGCTACAACTTCCGCATGACGGACATTCAGGCGGCGGTCGGCATTATTCAGTTGAGAAAGCTCGACGCGATGAACCAGAAGCGGATCGACAACGCGGCGTACATAACCGAAGGCCTGCGCGGAACGCCGGGGATCACTCTGCCGACGGTCATGCCGGCCTGCAAGCATATTTTCCACCTCTATGCCGTTGAGATCGACGAGGCCGCGTTCGGAATGAATAAAGAGGATTTCATCTACGCGATGCTGTACGATCGCGGAATAAAATGCGGCGCGCACTATACGCCCCTGCACTGGACGACGGCGTTTAAGAATCTCGGATTCAAAAAGGGAATGTTGCCAGTTGCGGACGCGGTCGGCGAGCGGATCGTCACGCTGCCCATCAACCCGCGCCAGACCCGCGAGGCGCTCGACTACCTTGTCGAGAGCGTCAAGGCGTTGAAGAAATAGCAGCCGGTAGCGAGTAGCGGGAACATAGGGAAATACGTAAAAGAAAAAGACAGAATTCAGAATACGCGGAAAGATATAAACGCCGTCGGGACTGGTGGTTGGCAGCCGGAAAAAAGCATAAAACAGTATTCAGCAAAAGGTAAGCCGTTAAGTTATATCATAAGAAAAGAACAATCGCTTTCCTGGCCGCCTCCGATTCTCTGTCTTTATTTTTAATCTTTATGCCCAATGCCTAAAGTCTAATGCCCTATGCCGCATTTTAAATTCTGTGTTATAATCCCCGAAGAACAACATGAGGAACAACAAATGAACTGCCCTGTTTGCCGTGTGGATATGATCGTTGTCGAATACGAGGGTGTCGAGCTGGACCACTGCGTGAAGTGCTCCGGCGTCTGGTTCGACCGAAACGAACTCGAGTATTTTCTGGAACGCTCTCAGTTGCGCATCGAGGACCTGCACATCAAGGCCGCGACGGCTGTAGGGGCGGATTTCAAATCCGCCCCCGGCGCGAAGGAAAAGCTGCGCCGCTGCCCTCTTTGCCGCAAACCGATGGCGAAACTCGCCGTCGGCGGCGCCGACCCGCTGCTTATCGACCGCTGCGAGCGCCATGGCGGCTACTGGTTCGACGGCGGCGAACTCCCCCGCGCGGCTCGCGGCAACTTTCAGGAGAGCGAATGGAAACGCGTCGCTTCTTTCCTCGGCGAACTGTTCCCTGAAAAACAGTAGACGGCAAACAGAAGACAGCAGACAGGGAAATGCTTAAAAGCAGTAGCCGGGAATTGGTAGCAGGAGAAAAGCAACCTTAGAGAAAACGTCATTGCGAGGAACGAAGTGACGAAGCAAACCCGAACTCGATTCTCATTTGTTTGGCAGATCGCAGCTTTTAGCAAAAGGAGCGCTTGTCATTCCTTCTCCCCTGCTTGTCATTCCGAGCGAAGCGAGGAATCTTCAATAAAACAACAATATGTCTTCAATCTTTTTCCGAAACCCATTCTTAAAAAGGAGAATCTCTCATGGCAATGATCTTCGTATTATTCATTTTGATTATTGGAATCAGCCTTGTCGCCCTGATGGGCATGTACAACGGGCTCGTGCGGCTGCGCAATCAGGTTAAAAATGCGTGGTCGCAGATCGACGTGCAACTCAAGCGGCGGCACGACCTGATCCCGAATCTCATGGAGACGGCGAAAGGCTACATGCAGCACGAACGCCAGACGCTCGAACACGTCACGGCGTCGCGCAACCTCGCGCAGTCGGCGTCCGCCGCCGGCGACACCGGCAAACAGATCGGCGCAGAACAGCAACTCGGCGGCGCCCTCATGAAATTCTTCGCCGTCGCCGAAAACTACCCGGACCTCAAGGCGAACCAGAACTTTCTCGCCCTTCAGGAGGAACTTTCCTCTACCGAAAACAAAATCGGGTTCGCCCGCCAGTTCTTCAACGATTCCGTCATGCTCTACAACACAAAGATACAGTCCGTGCCGACAAACATCATCGCCGGCATGTTCAATTTCAAGGAAGAAAAATCCTTCGAACTCGACAACCCGGAGGAAAAAGAAGTCCCGAAGGTCAGTTTCAGCTAAAAATGCTCCGCCAAATTCGGATCAACAGGCTGCTTTCTATACTCCTCGTGTTGGCAACGGGACTTTTATATTGCGCAATTGGCTACGCATTGGTTGGCTTTATTTCAGCGGTGAGCTTGATCGCTCTTAATCTATACCCCGTTGATAAATACAATATCTACGGCATTGCTATTGGCTTGATTTTTTGGGGGACTCTTGTCTTATACAATATAAGATCAGGAGACAAAACAATTCTTGCGAACAGCGGCGCAAAAAAAGTCACTCACAATGATTTTCCTCGGCTTTTTAATGTGATTGAAGAGATGAAAATAGCTTCAGGGCTCAATATTATGCCCGGTATTTATGTTGTAAACGATCCTTCTCCAAATGCTTTTTCAACAAGAAAGAACTCCCGAAGCGCGTCAATTGTTGTAACTTCAGGAATTCTTTCAAAGTTAAGCAGAAATGAGCTTCAAGGCGTAATCGCTCATGAGATTGCCCATATAAAAAACAACGATTCTTCGTTTATTATTATGTTGTCGAACCTCGTTTGGTTTAAACGTCTGACTGATGGTATTTTTGTTGCCAACATTCCACGTATGCCAAAGACTTATAGGCTTACTGTGCATTTACCCTTTATGCCGATATCTAATAGAATAACCGTGTATACTTTTAATATACTGTACTTTTTGTGCTGGGGCCTATTTTTTTTAGCGACAAAAAAGATCATCTTTATTTTGATATGGTTTTTGGTTTGGCTTTTATCATATTCTCCGGAATGGGCACAGTGGTTTTATTCAACAGCGTCTAAGCGTAGGGAATATATTGCCGATGCATATTCAGTATTTTACACGCGCGATCCACAAGAATTGATTTGCGCGCTGAAAAAAATAGATTCGTCTCAGCAAGGCCTTTACAGGGCGAGCGCCTTAACCGCCCCTTTATACATAGTGAATCCATATATCGTCAGAGAAAAAATTCCGGCAATCAGACTCATCCACCGCTGAAACATCGAATTGATATTCTCCAAGCTGCTTCAAAAAACTTCTCTCTCGAAAAATATCAGAACGAATGGCGAAATCGCGTTTCTCCACATAGCGGCTATTCACTATTCAGCGATAACGAATTTTCACAAATTCCCATAATCTCCACTCCTCAAATTTCAGTTGCGGATGAAGAATCAAAAAGCGTTGCCTCTGCTTTGGAAATAAAGAACTTTTTTAGAAGCAGTAAAAAATATGATTCCGTGAATTGCGGTTGCGGCGTGAAGCTGAAAACGCCGCCGGATTTTCATTCGGATGAAATTAAATGCCCGAAGTGCGGAACGAACCATAAAACAAAACGCCGAAAGAAAAAGAAATGAATTATAATATATCGAAGTTAAATCCATAGCGGAGCGCGCGGAGTCGCGCGAAGCGTTAAAAAGTTTGAAAGGATTTTAAGGAAAACTTTTCAAAGGTTTCCTTAACAATAATAAATAAATGTGGCGACAGATTAGTTCCAACAGACAGAAGTCGTTCTTTCTCGCGGCGGCGATGGCGTTCGTGCTGCTGTTCATGGGCTACGCGGTCGGCGTGGTCATGGGCGGAAGCGCCATGGGGTTCTTCGGCATGTTCGCGGCGCTCATTCTCTGGTTCATGCTCACGCTCATCAGCTACTTCAACGGCGATAAAATCCTGCTCGGCGTCAGCGGCGCGAAGAAAATCACGCGCGACGATCTGCCTGAACTTTTCAACGTGGTCGAGGAGATGAAGATCGCGTCCGGCTTCACGCGCGTTCCGGACATCTATGTGATCGACGACGCGTCGCCGAACGCGTTTGCCACCGGCCGCAGCCCTGAGAGCGCCTCGGTCGCGGTGACGTCGGGACTGATGCAGCGGCTGAACCGCGACGAGCTTCAGGGCGTTATCGCGCACGAGATGTCCCACATCGTCAACCGCGACGTGCTGTTCATGATGATGATCGGCATTATGATGGGCGCGGTGGTGATGATGGCGGACATGTTCTTCCGGATATCGTTCCGCAGCGGCATAGGGCGCCGGTCGTCGCGCGACTCCGGCCAGCTCGCGATCGTCATGCTCGTGGTCTCGCTCGTCTTTATGATCGTCGCTCCGTTCGCCGCGCAAATGATTTACTTCGCGGTTTCACGCAAGCGCGAGTTTCTGGCGGACGCCTGCGGCGCTCAGCTTACCCGCTACCCGGACGGACTCGCCTCCGCGCTCGAAAAAATTTCCGCCTCTCCGCAGACGGTCGCGACCGCGAACCGCGTCACGGCGCCGATGTACATCGTCAATCCATACAGCGGCATGAAGAAAATGGCCGCGAGCCTGCTCGCCACGCACCCGCCGATCGAAGAGCGCGTTCGCGTGCTGCGCGGCATGGCCGGCCAGCATTCGTTCGAGGCCTACCAGCAGGCATGGAAGGCCTCCGGAAAACGCGAAATTCTGTTCTCCCCTAACGAGTTGAAGAACAACCTGTTCTCGCAATCCGGCGCGGCGGCGCTCGCAACGCGCGGCGCGCCCTCCCCTGCCCCGAAACCGGCGGCGCAACCCCAATCGCAGGCTCAGCGGACCGCCGTCAATGATTTCTTCTGGCGCCAGGACGGCTATGGTTTCATCGACTGCGACTGCGGCGTCCGCCTAAAAATTCCGTCGAAATTCCATTCCAAAACGGTTTATTGCACTAAATGCGGAAAACGGTTCGATCTGCCATGAAAAGCATTAGATAGCAGACGGTAGAAAGTAGATAGGGAAAAGAAAAGGCAAAAACAGTAGCCGGGGAATGGTAGCTGGGTACTGAGAAAGATAAAAGGAAGTAGGAGTTAGCGGTTATGCATTTCGCTGTATTCTGAGTTCTGTATTCTGTATTCTTCTTTTAAGCTTTCGCTGACTACTGACTGCTGTTTGCCGTCTACTGCTTTTCGCCTTTCCCTGAGTTCTCGCTGCTCTTTGCTCGCTACTTCTTTTTGTGACCTACGTCACCCTGAATAATTTTTGCCCCCTGTGTTAGTTAACCTGAAAACAGTACATAATTATTTGAAATGGAACCTGATTCAACCCGATCTTGTTAGTAAGGCAGAAGCTAAATTGAGGAGAAGACTAATGAAAAAGACGAGAATGAAAGCAATAACGGCGACGGCGCTCATAATCGCCGCAGCGGCAGCGTTCGCATGTTTCGCGCATGCCGCCGGCACAAGCGCCATCCGGACCACCAGAATCACAATAGACGCGCTCGACACGATGAACTACGACGGCGAACTGCTTGATTTGTCCTATTCACTGGACAGCAAGTGCCGCGAATCGAGCCACGAAACCTACGTCGAGCTGACCGTAAACAAGACCACCTCTGCGGGCAAAAAGATCGTCAATTCGGCCACAGTCGATATCTATGACGAGGCGCCCGAAAACGGCTGCAACGGCTCCTTCAACACCATAACGGTGACATCGAGCGTGAACATCGCGACTGCGATCGACAAGGAACTCGCGACATGGCAGAAAAACGGATACAAAATTGCTGCCGATTTCTATGTCGTGCTTCCGCCGCTGAGCCGTCCGGTGCGCGGCGGCCGACCCGGCTCGATTCATGCCGGCGTCCCGTCATACGGCGGAACGCCCTCGCATCCCGTCACCATGCAGAATCAGGTTAAAGTCACTTATATTGATTACCAACAGCAATGGAAATGCCTGCTTTACAAACGCGACGGCGCCCGCAAGGACGGCTTCACCGGCACGGGCACAACCATCGATCAGGCCCGGCAGGGCGCTGTCCAAGGCTGCCTGACCACTAATAATCCTTACTGCCAGCAGTATTCAACCGATCCGACGCATACAACATGCACGCTCGATATTCAGGAAGTCACTCGCGACGAATTTGTCGCCCCGAACGCGATGCCCACGAACGCTGTCGTCCAATGGGCCTGCCTCATGAAAGACGGCTCTGGCGCAAACTATAAAGGAACCGCCGCCACGGAAGACGCCGCGCGCGACACCGCCGCTCAGTTCTGCAAAAACAAAGGCGTATCCGGCTGCGATAACTACGCTTTCGACACCGGCTACACTACCTGCGAACAGGCCGCCGTCGTCGCTAAACCGAAACCTTCCCTCAAGTGGGTCTGCACTCTCTATAAACGCGACGGCTCGCGAAAAGACGGCTTCAACGGCGTCGGCTCAACCGAAGTCGAAGCGCGCAACGCAACAATTTCCGGCTGCAACACCACGAACAACCCCTACTGCAATCAATACGCGATGGACCCGGCGCACACGCCCTGCAACGTGGAACTGGTCTATCCGCAATAGTAAAAAACAGGGTTTGGATCTCGGCGTTAGGATCCGGGTTACAAAACTGAATTTAATTCCTCGAGGCGGCCATCCGGCCGCCTCTTTTTGTCTGCTCTCGCGACAGTCGTCATTGCGAGGAGCGAAGCGACGCGGCAATCCTGATGCTTTGATCAAAATTCTCTTCGAGTTTAATGTCGTTTTTGTTAATAACCATTCTTTCCGCGCAACGTCTTTTATTAACCCGCTAAAAAGCGCATAATAAGTTATGATACCGAATATCATCACAGCAATTCGCGTCTGTCTGGCCTTTCCAATTGTAATGTTTATACTTCGCGGACGGCCGGGCGATTACCCGATCGCCGGCATCCTTATCATCTGCGCAACGCTCAGCGACGGACTCGACGGATTCGCCGCCCGCCGCTTCAATATGGCTTCCCTCTTCGGCGCCATGTTCGACCTCACCGCAGACCGATTCATCATGTCCCCCGCCCTGCTCCTGCTCTCCCTCAAGGGCCGCTTCGCCTCCGCCGCCCACTTCTTCCCGCTCTGCCCGTGGCCCTACTCCGGTTACGTCATCCTGGGCGACTTCCTCGTTCTTTGCGGCATCGTCTCTTACATCTTTCAGCGACGCAAAGACCCGTCACTCGAATTCCCGCGCCCGCCCTACATCGTCAAAGCTACTTTCTCTTTTCAGATAATGCCGGTCCTTTATGTGTGTTTCATCCAGCGGCCCAACGACTCGATTCTCGCCGGCCTTATGTACCTCGCCGTCCTCTTCACTTTCCTGTCCACCGTCGCCTACCTCAAAAAAGGCAGCTTCGTCTTCACAGGAAAAAAGGCGTAACGGCAAACCCGTCAGGACTTCATTCTATTAGCGGTTTTATCATCCCCTGAATTCTGCCTGCCGTATACCGTCTATTGTTTTTAAGGGTTTTTGCTGTATTCTGAGTTCTGGCAACTGTTTTTCGTCTTTCCCCAATATTGCTTTTTTTCGATTGCCGTTTACAATATAGCGTACAGTATTCTGTCAAGGAGCTCGTTATGGGAACCCAGATTATCACCGCCTCTAAACTGAGAAGTCAGATTCTCAGACTCGTAAAAGAATTAGACAAAGCGCCGGACCAGTACATCATAACCCACAACGGCGAACCCGCAGCAACGCTGATGAGCTACACCGAATACCGCAGCCTTCTCGCGACTCTCGACGTCATATCCGACCCGGAATTGGTTGGCGGCATCCGCGAGAGCAGAAACGACAAACAGCGCGGGCGCGTCCATTCATTCGACGAAGTTTTCGGGGAGCCCTTATAAAAATGCGGATCGAAATAACGAGCCACGCGAGAAAAAATATTGATAAACTGGCGGCGCAGACGAAAAAACGATGCGCCGAAGCCATCCGCGTTTTAGTCGAAAATCCCCTGCGCGGCGAACCGCTGAAAGGCGAATTTTACGGCTTGCGCCGGTATAGAGTCGGGAATTTTCGCATAGTTTACGAAGTAAATTCTGAGAACGATCTCATTACAATTCATGCCGTCAAACACCGCCGCGAAGTTTATAGATGAGATGAATAGAGATTCCTCGCTTCGCCCGGAATGACAATGGATGCGGTATTGCTGTTTGCTATTTTCGCTGTATTCTGTATTCTAAGTTCTGTCTACTTTTTTTCAGCTTAGCCCAACTACCAGCTACTGCTTTCTATCTTTTTCCCTGTCTACCGTCTACTGTTTGCCGTCTACCGCTTTTCGTCTTTCCCCGGCTACCAACTACCAGCCCCCAGCTACTGTTTTGGCTGCAAAATGACTATCTTCTCCATCGCTTTATCGACTTCCTCAGCCGTGTAATACATCGGGCGCGTTTTCTTCGTCAGCCACATCGGGAACTGGTCCTTGTAATGCGGGCTGTTCCGGTCGCCTGACTGGCCGCCGGGGATGACGTTCACTCCGCTCACCGCGCCCGGCTTCAGCTCGGCGGTGAACCGCTGCGTCGGCGCATGCCCGAAGTTGAAATTGCCCCCGAGCAGCCCGAAATCGGCGACATTCACGGTGTCCATCCCGCCGTCCGATTCCTCAGGCCCGATGTTATACTTGCCGCCAAGCGTGTGCCCGAGCGTGATTTTGTGCAGCCTGCCCCACTGCCAGCCCGCTTGGTCGGCCCCCAACTGCCCCTCGATCTCCACCACGGCGTCCGTCAGACTCTTCGCTAGCATGTAATCCTTGTCCTCTCGCGTGTCCGGCGTTGTTTTGTCGTCATAAAAGTCGATCGGCATGCTCTTTTCGGATAACAAAAACGGGAAAAATGCTTCAGGTCGGGCGATATTTTCGTAAGCTTCCGCCGGCATGTCGTCCTTGAAGATGTTGAGGGCGCTGTGTTTCAACCATTTATAAAGGATCGTCGGTCCGACGCTTTGGGCGCTTTCCTGAAAATCCCACTTTTTAAGCGTTTCGAGGGAGGCCTTTGCGGCGTCGCTCAACAGTTCCGGATGTTTCGCCGCGGCTTTGTAGAGCAACGGCGTGAGTTTCTCGCCGGGCAGCGAATAGACGTCCGCCTGAATAGCGTGCATTTTTTCAGGCGTCATTTTGTCGTCCGCCTTGAGCAGGTCGGTGATTCGGCGGGCGCGCCAGCCCTTGTCGAATATGATTCCGAGATAATAAGGATATTTCTTGTCAACCTGCCGGTTGTTCGCGGAGGCGATATAGCCCTCGGGCGGGTTTTCAGCGTGCGGCAACTCATCGTATGGAATATAGCCGGTCCATTCGTACTTGCCGGACGAGCCGTCGAGCGGCAGATAGGGCGTTCCTTTGCGGATGGGAACCTTGCCCTGCCCCCGGTAATAGATGTTTCCGTCCACATCGGCATAGACAAAGTTCATGGCGCCGACCTCGAAATCAGCGAGCGCTTTCTTGAAATCGACGAGATTGCGCGCCTTGAACATCTTGAAGAACGCCCTGCCCTCGTGCGTCGGCTCGTGGCCTGTCCAGCGGAACGAAATCGCAGGCGCAAGCCGGTCTATGCTGATCATCGGCCCGTGTATCGTGTGTTTGATCGTCCGCGTCTCGCTCTTCATTCCTTCCGGCGTTTTATATCTTATTTCCACCTTCTCCTCGGTGTACGGAAGGCTTTCGCCTTTGTATATATAGTTCGTTTCCGGCTTCTGCGGATCGGGTTTCTCGACATAGACGTCAAGGACGTCGTACATTGCGGTGGTGACTCCCCATGCGATACTGCCGTTGTGACCCACCATCAGGCCCGGCGTTCCAGGAAATGTCATGCCCACGACATTGAACTCGGGACTTTCGAGCTGAAATTCATACCAGATCGCCGGGTTCGGCATCCCCATGTGCATATCGTCAGACAACAGCGGAGCGCCGCCTGCAGTCCGCTTTCCGCTCACCACCCAGTTGTTGCTCGCAAATACCGGCATGGTTAGCCCGTGTCCGAGCGTGTCCGTAACGCTTTGCAGCGCCGCGGCCGCATGCGCATCGAACCTTTCGGCGGGAAAACTCGATTCTCCGCTTTCAGAGTAAACCGCTCCGTCAACGTCGGCCGCGCCGCTTCCGCCATTC
Organism: bacterium; assembly: GCA_041664945.1. GTDB lineage: Bacteria > UBP15 > UBA6099 > UBA6099 > UBA6099 > JBAYJY01. Next base: position 12,603 of record JBAYJY010000038.1, read on the forward strand.
CATTGCGTTATTGTTATGGGGTCGACGCCGTCAAACGGTATTAACCGCATAAGCGCAGTCTTTCCTATCGTTTTTGACAATATGCCAAGCGCTATTTCAATTTGTAGCGCCGACGAAAGCATCCAGGATACGCTGCGCCCGATCGCAAATGAATCGACCGGACTCCATAATTCCGGTTTCGCGCCTATCTCTGTATATTCCTCTGGCAGAGTCGTCATTCCCGCTATGTAGGCGTTCACGCCATCCGCGTACGCCTGAAACGCTTCCCTTTCCCACGGCTCCGCTGTTTCCCATATCTTCTGCGATACCTGCGGAAGCCCTACCATGTATACATTCACATCATGGCCTACCGCTCCCTGCCCGAACATCTCCGCTTTTTTACCGTTAGCTTCCCGCCGGTTGCAATCCATCTGCCAAAGCCGATCACTCGCCTGAATATACCCCTGCGCGAAAAATAGGTCGTAATTACTCGAAGCTTTTATGTGCGGAATTCCGTAATTGTCGTATTTTACTGTCACTTCAGCCTTCAACCCCGGAATGTTCAGGACTTTTTTCTCGACTCCGGCGCCGACTGCGCTTCCACTGGCGAGCAGACAAACAACTGCTATCAATAACTGGCATATTCTTTTATTCATCAATATGGCGCCTCCATTTTGCGCAAAAACCGACTCTGAGTAAATCGTATCATGACACAAAGTTATGTCAAGAAGATAAAGACTTATTAAGCATTCTGCGTTTCTACATCTAATGTCATGTTATCCTCTTAGATCGACTGTGTTCATTTAATGAATCCGGCAAAAATGAATTCATTTCCCATGCCGCGCTATCTTCTCGCTTCCTTTAATCTTCCTGTTCCGCCAAAGCCACAAGTCCAGGGGGAATGTGTTTCCGGTTTGCTTCTTCGTGTTTACCGGTCGGATTATATTAGGACGCTCTTCTTCGCTCCCTATATAGTTACGCCAACAACGCAACTGCGCAACCTATACGCGTTACTTTTCTTGTTGATTTTTCTTTTCTTTATCCTTTCTCATCATTTCTTATCATTTTACTGCGCTCCGTCTACCGCAAATCTTTCTTTTCCCTATTTCTATCCCATAGGCTGCGCTGATCGCATACAAAGCACATTATTGGCCATCCTGTATTATTCTTTTATTTATTGCCTTTTTTGCGTTTTAGTATTCCGCAATAGCCTTTGCGACTACATTTTTAGTAAATCAATGGTCAATCCCTTATTGCCCTCCGGACTAACACATCATAACTCACACACGGTCCGTGCGCCCTCTTCGGCATGTTCCTTTCCTTTATCCGAGGCTCTTCCCTCCGGCAGACCATCTTTTTAGACACTGCCATTTAAATATATTTTATCTTGGACCCTTTTCTCCTTTTTGAAGCGCTCCATTAATTATGTCCACCTCATTTAATTCTACTGTCCCACCAGCCGTGATTGACAGCCGTTTGGGGCACAAGACTTATTGACATCATTTCTCGTATAATGCCCTGTGACCACTATAGTCTATTCCTGATTGCCCTCTCAGTCTCATGAAGATATGCCTTCGCTTCCTTCATATTTACTTCACAACAAAACACAATGCAACGGCCTGCTCATAATAAGAAAGACAAAAATCACTCCAATTAGACGCCTACATATACATATATGTAATAATATATATATACCCTTAAAATAGTTTCGCTTGCCTATAATGACTTTTATCTCGACTTGAATAACAAGCTTCTTTTACTAATTTTTAAGATGGCCATGTCAAAATATTATTGATTCGGACAGATGGCGCTTGATGTGATCTTCTGTTTGGCATTGTCTACTTCCCCTGGCAATACGTTAATCGTTTTTATCGTTGTTTTGCAACTTGTTCTTTACCTAATGGATAATATGGTCATCGCTTTATTTACAATAATACGCGTCCAATCCCCTTCCCTTCTGCTAATCCGGATTAAAGCGTTCCTTTCGCCGTATCGGTGAAGCGATTAAGATATTGTTGAGATCGTCTTGTGTGCTTTATCGCTTCAACTTCAAACAATTAACTTCCACAAAATAAAATATGCGGCATTTCATTGCCTCATAATCCTGGTCTTTCCAAATATCATATCCATCATATTCCAATCCTTCGATAGCTTTCAGCCGGACCCATATGATCGTGTGAAATATCGAGACTCAAGAGCTGTATTTTCGTAATGCCTGGGTATTCCACACCCAAAGCAAGCGAATTTTCGTCCTTGCGCGCCTCATCCACCAGATCTTCTATTTGAGCATTAGCGCTAATGCGGTTTTGATCGCCCAACATATTTGGTTTAAATATTACATTCAAATTAATAAATGCTCTGTATCCGTCGATAAGACTCTGTCGCTATGATATGGGTATGTGTAATTCCGGGTTCAAAAGCGTCTTATATCGAGTTTTCATCGTTGGGCAAACGTTCTTCCTGCATAGCCACAATCATATTCCAATGTCAACGTGCTTTCTTTACAAGTCCTTTTTATTGGCAATTGCGGACATTTTTAACCTTTAGGATGCTTTCTAAGCAGCGATTTCAACAACGGCCATATAATTATATGTCTATACTAAAGCAAGCCCAGAGAGATAATATTTCGCAATAATACCTCTTTTAAGCCATATATTTACTCCTTTTTGTACATAAACACTTAAATGCGCTTATATGTCGCTTTGTTTATATATGGCAAAATGCTTCTGGAGTGTTTCACGTGAAACTATGTGTATGTATATGTATTTATATTCAGCGTGTTCCAAGACGAGTGATTTTTGAAACAGGCAATATTGCGTTATGCCATTTCTACTTCTCCTTTTGCGTCTTCTATTGTCCTTATTGTTGTTATTTCCTTTTCGTGTTCATTCCCTGCTTGCTTATATCAATTGAACACTTATATAGTAATTTGCATCATATTACCGTTTGCGCTGTGCCCTCATAGGCGTTACGCTATACCGTAATTACATAAGCCCTTTGTATATGCGCTTATTTAATTATTATTCTTGTTAATTCACCGTGTTAACCTCGCTTATTGCGTCGCCTTAAGGCTGTGTTATCTTCATTATTAAGATGGCCACGCATATTTATTCGTTTACTTCGTGCGTTTGTGCTTATTACTTCGTTTACTGCTTATTATGGCTTTACATCTGCTTTGCAGCTCTCTTTTCATATTACTATGCGCGATTTGACAACATTATTTTTCTTTTCCATACTCAGTCTTTTATCGCGGTTGCGCCAGCAACTATCGTTCATCGCAAGCGTCCAACTCATAATGACCAATTACAATAGCTTCTGTCTATTCCTCATAGCGTAGTCACACATAGTTGTTGTCCTTTCGCGCCGCATCATTCGCGCTTGTGATATTTGTATATTGTATTATTATATTATCTCTTGCTTACATTTTACCCATTCTTTATTGGTTTGTTATGTACTATCATTACAATTATTCTGATTGCTTCCTATTCTCTATTTCCGTAACATCAGCGATTTAACACGATAATTATTACCATCGATTCATTCTTAGTCTTCTCTGCGTGTTTATAACTGCTGTGCGCACAGCGCCTACTATTGTAAAACGCTTTATTATATAACATTTATTCATGTGCGTATCATATTATGGCCTGTATTCCTTCTGTTCATATATAATACATGCCGTTATCGGTCCGAGAGCGACACCTTACGGCGCCATTCCTTTACATAATGCTTGTTAGCCTTTAATTATTCCAGTTTTGTTATTTATTGGCCGACGCAGTCTGAATGTTTTCCTTTGCTTTTGAGATCACTCGGGATTTTACCGGTGAGTTATTCGAATGATGTGTTCTAAAATATCTTCGTTTTAAAAATATTTAAGCTGACACTATCCGTATTCTCGCCAATATCAATCCTTTCATTCTTATTCCATATTTACTGAACATTCTTCTTCGCTTTATGGACATCCGTAATAGCACCGCTATAAGTCCATATAACTTCTCTGGCGAGTCGTAAATTGTGTGGATAGCTATGATTAACCAAAAGCATAGTCATTCTATTTGTACTATCTGAAACAACCGGGTTTCATGGCCATAATTCAAATAACTCAATAATATTTGATATATTTTGGCCGCGCCGGCTTAAAGAGCGAACTTAGGCTGTTTATAGCAGTTTACTTGTTGATTGTGACATAACCACTAAACAACTATATTGCTATTAGAGCGCGTGTCAATTCTGAGGGATATTAATTCAAATATAACGGTATATACTTAATAATACTTGACAAGAAGCGCGTATAGGGGCCTATAAGCGTCATTTTTCATTATATTCGACTTGATTTCAGAAACGTTATTTGTGCATTGAGTTTATTCCAGCTTTCTTTAACGAGCGCGGTCCATATTGGCTGTTTCACCTTCACGGATCTCTTACAGGGCTCTTTTGCCGGCCTCTTTTGCATTGACGAGAAGAGCAGGGAGCGTCTTGCTGTTTCAACGATACCTTTTCCTTATAGTGATGGAGCTTATCTCAGGCAAGTGTATATAGCGCAATTTATGAAAGCGCATCCGCTTGATCCAAACATTACTAAAGGATCGGACAGGTTGTCGCATTTGTCGTTTAGCTTTTCTGATCACTTCGTCCTTTTTATGATGATAACCTATTTCTTCAATCTTTGCTCTCATTGGCGTTTCTGACTTCTTTTCCATTTTGAGTCCGCTTTAGGGGTCATATATTTGATTTTAGAGGCGCTTGAAATGCAACTTTATAATGTTGCGTTAGCGCGGTTTTTAGACGTCGCTATTACCGTCTTTTATCGCTATTAAAGGCTCCCCGGCAACCTGTTACCGACAATTACGACATGCGATCGACATAGCTATTCTCGATATCCATAATTAATTTGCCGAACGTTTTTATTAGCGCAAATGTTATGTCCAATATTATTCTTTATTAAAGCTTATTTTTACGTTATCGCAATATAACAGCAATCTAATAACAAGCCTTATAAACGGTCATGTTTTAATTTCATACCTATATTTACAGATGCTTGTTTTCGCAATATAATCATTATAATGACCCTAAATGAAGCATTTGACTCGTTTCTTTCAGAGCTTCGGCGACGCGGTTACTCCGCAAGAACTGTCGAGGCGTACTCTTTCGACCTTAAAAAGCTCGCCGGGTTCATCTCCGAGTCGAACGGCGTAACGGTCGACAGCATACTTCTCGAAAGTGTAGACGTGGGCCTTATCCGCCGTTGGGCAGATCATTGCCTAAGCTCCGGCAACTCTCCGAGAACGCTGTCCAGAAAGATGGCCACCTGTAAATCACTGTTCAAATATCTCGTAAATGAAGATATAATAAAGGAAAACCCCGTATCGAGAGTAAAATTACCCAAAATTGCTAAAAAACCGCCTGCTGCGCTTTCTCAGGACGAAATACGGCAACTGATGAATGCCCCCGGACCTGATGACCCGAACCGCCTGAGAGACCGGGCGATCCTGCTTCTGTTATACAGCGCTGGACTCAGAGTAAGTGAGCTTGTAACCCTGAAAATGGAGCAGGCGCTTGTCGATCGACAGGCAATTCGGATTCACGGAAAGGGCGCAAAAGACAGGATTTTGCCGCTTTCAGACAGTTGCAGAGCAGCTTTAATCGACTATTTTTTGGACCGGGAGAAGAAGCTCCCCAAAACAATCGACCCTCGAATGCCGGCATTCGTAACAGAGAAGGGCCATCCCATGACCGTGCGCATGATACAGTATATGGTGGAAAAATACGGTCGCGACTCAGGTATTTCATTACATGTGTATCCGCATTTGATACGCCACACCATCGCAACCCACCTGATTGAAGAGGGCTGCGACGTCGAAGCAGTCCGCCAAACGCTCGGACACGAGAACTTAGCAACAACGTCAATTTACATTAAGTCATCATCAAAATTTTTACGCGAGGAACACAAAAAATTTAATCCGTCTGATAGATTAACAAAAGATACAACGTAATATTATCCCCTGCCTAATATTAACGCAAAACATCATCACAACTTAACAAATATAATAGGATTATTCACAAATACGCCTAATTAATGCGGCAAATAGGCTTTCAATAATGCAACTATATTGAGCGCGATATGATTGAATTATGGGAAAAGGCAAAATCAGGTTCTATTTTGATAAAATCGGCTTATTATAAGCTACATCGCAAATAATATATAAGTATGCCTTCACAATGCTGTAATAACATACTAAATAAAATATCATATATACTATATTTATGACGGCTACTATATAATAAATAACAAATAATGCCATTATAAATAAACATTTATAATTAGTTATAAAATAATAATTAATAGAAGCGCAAAATATGATATAAAATGGAAAAACTGATATAATAATAAGCATAAGTAGCGGAATAAGCAACGTTAAAGCAATGATAACGCAATATAGAACAGTCAAAATACCCCTTAAAATAGCGATTTAACGAATATTTTGCGTGGGTTGGCGCAAAAAGAGCTTTAGTTGATAAAGAACTGACGAATAGGTTTGAGTCAAAAACAATTCCGGCAAGTTGATGGAGATTTTAAGAAGAGAAAATGAGGAAAGGAAGACAGAAGTTCATGGTGACACGAATAATGGCGCAAAGGGGATTGAAATTAGCAAACAAACGTGATAGAATTACAAACGAAGTAAAAAGTCGCTAAAAGACGTAATAATAATCAAACACAATTTTTTTTACATCATGATTGACAAAGTATGCTTAAATACGTAGTATAGCAGTTAAGATAAGCTAAAATGCTGAAAAAAGGGGTAAAATGGCCGATGGAAGAATTCTATACGGTCAAGGAAGTTGCGGAGATCCTGAAGGTCAATAAAGTGACCGTTCAGCGATGGTGCAAAACCCGCGATCTTCCTGCTGTTAAAATCGGAAAATCATACCGTGTCGAGCGGAACGACTTCGAAGAATGGTACACGAAGAAGAAAGGGGAGCCGTTTCAGGGTTCTTTGAAATTCTGATGGTTCCCTATGGAAGAGAGGCTCGATCGCGGTTATTCATGCGCGATGAAATCGTTTGATATATGAAAGAACTGCTGACATTAAAAGAGATCGCCCATCAGCTCGGGTCGCCTGAATCAAATCTAAGGTACTACCGGAACAGGATAGGCGACTATCTGCCGTCAGCGGGCAAGGGGCGCAAAAGACGCTACTACCCGGAAGCCGTGGAGATATTCCGCCGAACGGTTGATCTCGTTTCGGAGGGAATGTCCCTCGACCGTGTATACCGGCATCTGGCTTCGGAGAAACCGGTCGAACTTGAATCGGGCGACGCGATATCGCAACAGGAGCTTATAGAAAAGATATCTGAGAAGATAGCGCAGAAGATCGCCGGAGCGGGCATTGGCGCATCAAGCGTCCAAGGCGGCGGGGAAGCCGGGCAACTGGCGGCATCGCAGGAAAGAATCAGCGAGCTCGAAGCGCTTTTGAGAGAACAGGGCAGGGCGGAAGAGCGCGCAGCGCGCTGGGAGTCCGAGGCCGCCCGGCTGAAACCCGAGCTCGACGCCGCGCTGGCGGAGCGCAACGAGCTTAGGGAACTGATCAAAGAAAAAGAAAAGATCGTCGAGCTGCAGAAAACACAGCTCATAGAAGCCCGGAACAAGCGGATGAACATAGAAGAAGAACTCGCCGGCATCCGGGCGGCGCTCGATAAGCTGGCCTCGGCCGGCGGCTAAGAGAAATCGAAGAAGGAGAACCGAGTGGAACGGCCAACGCCTCCACGCCCAGACAAAGTTCGCCAGCTTGGCGGCTTCCCCTTCGCATGGCTCGACGTCCGGATAAAAGATTTCATGGACGCCATGACACAGGAGGAACTGCTGCTTTATTTTTTCCTGTTGTCGGCCGGCAACGAACAAGGTTGTTCCTGGTGGTCCACGCGCCAGATAACCAAAAAACTGAAAATAGGGCCTGCCACGCTGATCAGATCGCGCCGCATGCTCGAAGAAAGAAATCTGATCGCCACCCGGCAGGATGAATTCAGCCAGCGCACCATCTACCAACTCCTCGACCTGCCAATTGAAACAATAAGAGAATCCATACAGATACCTAAGATAAGAGAAGTGCAGAAGACTGCCGGCGCCCGCAAAAAAGTCGCCGCTGAAACCGAAGACGCAACAACCGACGAGGCTCGCGAGGTCGGCTTCAAGTTCCTCGAAGAAATCGGCAAGAAACTGAAGAACCCGTAATCAACCCCTCAACCGGAACAACGCAACTTAATTGCCCACACACAGCTATTTCATTTTGTCGTTTTCAAATAGGCTTTATCTACATTCTAAATTAACATTTCCGGCTAATAAAACAATCCATCTGCCTGCAATATGACAAACTATACTTGATAGCGCTTACATACATGTAACCATATATAATCCGAAACATATTCCTACATGTCATTTTTCAGGGTTTTTGTGCAGTTTAAGCAAAAGTTATTTTGTAAACAAAAAACAAAAGGGCGGCGGTTTTCATCAATGCCGAACTCTTCAGCGGACACGCCGCGCCGGCGCTCGCGCAATCATTGTCCCGATCACCTTGCTCCGGCAAACAGTCGGCGGGCAGATAATGCGTTGAAGAGCTCCATTTGCCATAAAGCCATTTGCCTGCCCCGGCAAGACAGTCTGATCCCATGGAGCCGGGCAAGGCTTGCTCCTGGGAGTTTTGTTTACCATATACTAATCTCGTTAGTCTTCCTGCTTTTCGCCTGAAAGCCCGGCTGGTTTAAAAGAAAAGAAGAAAAAGAAGTATAGAGATTTCCTTTTTTTATCTTATTTAAATATTACTTCGTGTTCCCACGCGAAGCGGTGCGCTTCCTCCGGGAAGCAGTTTGTTTCTGCCCGGAAATGGGAGCGTTCCCACGGGAAAAGGGCGCTTCCGCAAGGAAAAGGCGCTTCCCTAAAGAAGCGATTCTCCGAAGAAACGCCGCTTCTCTCCAGAAGCGCCCCTCTTTTTAGCTGTGTATTGTTGACTTTTTCAGCCTATGATCAATATAATAGGACAAAATTTATGAAACGAATAATCATATTCTTAACGGTTATGGCCTTGCTGGCGGGATTGCCGGAAGTATTGCTGTGTCAGAACAATCCTCCAGGACCACTGCCCGCTCTTGGGTCGGCTAAGGCGAAAACAGCGGCCACGCGCCCGCCCCGCTACGGCTCGATCCGGATGCCACGCTGGAACCCGGACGGCGGCAAGGTGGCATTCGTGTACGATGTCGGCGGCAATCCCGAAATTTTCCTCGTCGACTCGGACGGCACAAAAGTAAAAAATGTATCCCGCAGCCCGAGCGAAGACACGAACCCTGTCTGGAGCCCGGACGGGAAGACCCTGCTGTTCACATCGTTCAGGAAGGGCAAATATGAGATCTGCCGGACCGACAGAGAGGGAAGCAAGGTTGTCTGCGGGCAGAGCAAGGGCGACGATTTGTGGCCTTCCTGGAGCCCGGACGGGAAGACGATAGCGTTTTGCAATTACGAAAAAGGAACCCCATTCGTTTACTTCATGGATGCGGACGGGAAGAACCGGAAAAAGTATTTTGACAAGCCTTCGTGCTACCCCTCGTTTTCGAAGGATGGAAAGCGGCTGGCGGTTGCGTCCGAGGGCGACATCATTGTCATAACCCTGAAGAACGGCAAGCGCAAGAACGTAACGGAGCCGCTGATCGAAGGCAACGCGGTGGACGACTCGTTTCCGGTCTGGGCGCCGAAAGGCGACCGGCTGGCGTTCATCGGGACATTCGAGGCGAACTCCGCGGAGATATACACCATCAGCGGCGCCGGCAAGAAAATCCGCCGGCTCTCCGACAACCTGTTCGAAGATTTTCTTCCGAGCTGGGAGCCGAAAGGGAAGGGCGTTCTTTACTCCGGATTCGTGTCCGGGCGGCCGCCGGAGATTTTCGTGTCGGAAGTCGAAGGCCCGATCCGCCAGCGGCTGACAAACAACAACGTCATGGAAATGAGTCCCCAGTTTTCGCCGGACGGACAGAAAATCCTTTACATCGTCCGAATCCGCGCCGAAGACGAACTTTATATAATGAACGCGGACGGAAAAGACCCGCGACCGTTCATGAAGAGCAAACTGCCGACAGTCGAGCAGATGCGGCAGACTCGCTGAAAAGCGTAAGAGCAAGCCTGTTGCGATAGCAATATTCCATATTCGGCGGGGAATGGAAGCCGTAAACCGCCGGAGCCCGCGCAAACGGGCAAATATGTTACAAGTCTGGAGATATAGCCGTGAGCGCAGAAAAGCCAAATTTTGAATTCCGGTATTCGCAAAAAGGAAAAGACCTGTTAGACAGCATATTCGGAGAATTCACGCCGGACCGATCGAGGGTTCGCCTGGTGTGTCCGCGCCGTGAACACGAACTTGTCGTCGAGGTTGACTACGAGCAGCCCGACCAGTTCAAGCGGGTCCTCGGCTCGATCTGCAAGTGGCTCGAGGAAGGCGACAAGTTCGACTCCCTCGAAAGCCTGATGCTTTACTGACGAAACCGTCTCAATTGCGGGGCGCTCCTATATAATACGGGGCTGCTACCCGCGAAGATACAAAAACCCATAGAATCGCCATAATTATGCATTTAAGAAACCTCGCCGTCGCCGAATGAGCGAAAGTTGTTTCGTATTAACGAAACCGCGAGGAAGGAATGCTTAAATTGGAGCGCGGGCATCTTGCCCGCCGAAAAGGGAGCCTATCTTTCGCATTTTGAGCGAAGCGCCACGTGAGCGCGAGCCCCGGCTGGCCGTCGCCCAACGACTCTTGCCGTTTACCAAGACGGCGCTCGCTCGCCGCGCTCCAAAGGTTAATTGACATACAGAGCGGAAAGTTGCAGAATAGATACGAGATATCAATTGGAATACAGTGTGGCGATGCTCTGAAACAAAAAAGCGTATTTTATGCTTAACAGAGGAGACAGTTATGCCCGAGATTGATGCTGCATCTTTAACAGAAATGCAAAAACTGTTTTCCGGAGTTGGACTTACATCGAATAAGGTAAATTGTAGTCCGCTTTGCGAAAAACATGAAATTGCGACGTTGAAAGAGTTGATAGAAAGATACAAAAGGGGCTGTAATAGTACCGGTAGAGAAGATGCTCAAAAATTCTTATCCGATGTTTCTAAAATATGTGGTGAACAACCTGTTGAACAGGCGCCTGATATTAAGAAGGATGCAAAAATATCTGGGAATTTAGAAGAACAACAGGATAGACAGATACCAAAACCCAACTGGCGGCTCCATCAGTTGCGCGCTCAAAACTTCAAGGGATTAACAGAATGGAATGGAGATTCATTTGAGCACGATTTTGAAGGAAAGCCATATTTTGTATTCGGGCATAATAGCACTGGTAAAACATCTATATTGAGTTCTGTTACTTGGTGCATGACAGGGAGTTATATAAAAGATCTTGCAACTGGAAAAAGCGAGAATATTGAGATTTTTACAAATGACTCAAAAAACCGCTGTACTAAAACATGGCCAGGATACGTTACACTCCCGCACAAATTAAAATCAGATGAATTCAAGAAATGCATACCTGAATGCTTTGTTCAATGCGAATTAAAAGACGAAAAAGAAAGGATATTGACAGTAAAAAGAACTTTCAAGGACGGAACAATAGAGGAAACAATTCTGCTTGATGGCACAAAAACAAGTTTAACTGAAGTCGGGATAACTGCTTTAGAACTCGATATAGCGTTTCTTTTACCGCACCGTGTTAATTCAATTGGGACAATTGGACACGAAACGATTGCCGATAGTTTGATAGCAGTTGCAGGACTTGAAGCATTGAAAAATATTGGAAGTATGGCCGAAGGAATGGCAAGATCAGTGGCCGCCCTTAATACAAGCTGGTCAAATGAAGCAGATTCTTTCATTAAGCAAGCCAGAGAAACACTAACATTATTGATGAAAGAAATTTTAGAAACGGAAAAAGAAATAACGATTAGGAATATCGATAACGCTCTAAAAAAGACCTCATCTGAAGATGATATGGAATTTCAGAAACGCTTGTGTGAGGAAAAAAGCAAATCCTTCGAAGCAACGGCAACCGAAGCGTTCAATGTTATCAAGAACAGTCTCGGAATCATAGATGAAACATTAACATCATCGAAAAGAGAAGAGATTGTTAAGGATATACGAGATGCTCAAGTCGCAATTGGAATCAACGCGGATAATTGGGATATTATTAGGTCATGGACGCAAGTGACGACAGATGTTATAAGCACACGCATTTCTCTTGAAAAAATTGCTGATGGTATTACCGAATCATTAGCTAAATCGTATCCACTATGGCAAAAAGATAAAGATCAGCGCGGAAAGTTAGCGGTCCAACTCAAAGCGGCATATTTTCTCAAACAACAGGGCGAATTTGAAAAATGTCCAATATGTGATAACCAACTGACAGAGGAAACGAAGAGCAGGCTAAAGAAGCTTTCTGAGGAAGAAGAAAATGCTCTTCTGGACTTGAAAATTAAACTTGATTCCCATATCAAATCGATAAATGAAGCAATACCCAAAGAAATACAACAACTCACAATAGGAAATCCCAAATTAATATATGAAAAATGTGTAAACGATAATATCGGGTTACATCTCGACAAGTTTCCCGTTTTCAAGACTCGTTTGGAATCGCTTAACAAGTCGATTTCTGACTTGCCTGACCGTGAATATCCTTCAAAGATAAAAAGATTTATTTCTATTGAGTGGGATAATGAATATAGCATAATATTCGATAAACTTGAAAAATTGTGGCTCGAAAGCCAAAATAAAATTGCTCTCGCCGAATGGATTCAGAAATATTTTGATTCAATAAAGGAGGTTATCAGGAAAACAATTTATGATGACGAAGGACCAATTGATGACGAATTGCCGTCAATTTTGTTCAGCCTCAATGAGCTTGAAAAACATTTAAAAGGATACAAGGATTTAGAGCGAGAAAGTAAGGTTTTCCAAGAAGCGGCAAATCTTTTTGGAAATGCGAAGAAAAACAGACAAAATGCAGAATTTGCCGATCTAATTCACAAAACATTGCGTAATATAAAGCAGTTGAAAGACCACGCAAAAAACATGTTGATCAAGATAACAGATTCTATATCAGAAAATATAGGTGAAATATTCGATAAATTGTATGGCCCTTATGACCCTGTTAAGACAGACAAGCTTGTAGATAAATGTTCAAGAAAAGGAGGCAAACTCGATATTTGTTTGCTGCTGAAATGGACAGATGATTTATATGCAGACGCTGAGGCAATTTCAAACGCAGGCAAATTGAGAGCAATTCTATGGGCCTTTTCCTTCGCTTTGTTAGAAATGCACAGACCTAGCGTGAATATTGTCATATTAGATGATTCTACAGTGTATTTTGATATCAATCGTTCGGACAATATGATAAAAGAAATTATAAAAGATCGATTGATGACAAAAAATAGATTCCAAGTATTAGCAACTGTTTTTGATGAGAATTTGCTACATAGTATTTTTCCTAAAAATATTTCAGGGAAAAACATTGGTATTTTAGAGACGCTTCCAAGAGCAGGAATTTGGCGTGGTTGTTGGACAAAACCCAAGCTTGAACCATTGGCGCATGCAATAGAAGAATATGGAGGCGACAATTCGAAATGGAAGCCGGTTCTTGAAGAAACAAGGAAGTATTTCGAGAGATTTATGAAACTGATATTGAGATATCTCAAAGAGAACGATTGCTCGAGCATGAATTTTGGAGAATTGGCAGAATGCTTGAGACAAGTAAAGGAAGGGAATGGTAAAAACACGCCTTTATCTTCAAAGATAGATATAAACAAGCTCGTAGTGATTTGTGATGGTATAGAATTGAGAATCTTACATTGTACGCATCATGGTGGACCCGATGAAAGCAAATTTGTACCCGATGACGCAAAAGATGTGGTGGCTAATTATAAACGATGGAGAACATGTATCGATGGAGTTTATGATAGTATTCAGGAAATCTTAAGAAGATCGGAAAGTACTGCATGTGTTAAGGCCGAAGAATATCAATCATCGAATACTTTCCCAACAACTAATTATACACGCTTTAAGCCTGATAAAGAGGCGAGTCTCATCGGAAGAGTTGCTGCAGAAGGAGATGTAACAATTTATGCAGACGAAAGCGATGAGGTAGAGTTGCAAAAATGGCCTGAGCTGCTTTGTGCCCGAGCCACGACTGATTACGGAAAGCCAGTAATCTGGGAAGGGCAGACTGGGTTGTTCTCTGAGCAAATTCCAACAAAGGAAGGAGATATTGCGCTTGTTGCCTGCTCTGGGAAAACATACTTGAGAAGAGTTTTTAAAGTAAATCTGTCAGATGAAACAGAGCAAGGTTGGGTAGGACAGATATTGAACACGAACATTAGAGATATTCCTCCTATCATCTCGCGGCATGATGATAAAACACTTCCACTCGTAGGGGTGCTCTACACGAATGAACCAATTGGGAGAATAAGCGCGCCCGATGATTCCGAATTAGAACCTCTTGAAAATTGGAACGATATAATGAAAAAAATTGCGGCAGGAAAAATAATGCTTGTCCATGTTAATGGATCAAGCGCAGAGCCTGTCGCCCTGCATGGACAATATCTTTTAGTACAAGAAACAACAATAGGTCATATTAAAGAAGATAATATTTATTGCGTGCTACTTGATGATAATCGAGGCGTCTTCAAGAGGTGGCGTTCCTTGCAAAATCAACCGAGCAAGATTTTATTACAATCCATTAACACAATAGACCCACATTTTTCAATCGAAGAGGTCATCCTCGATGGAGCGGCAAATCCAACAGGTCTACCGGTGGTGAAAAGAGTTCTTCAAGTTCATGGCGTTATGTTCGAATCCCCTGAAAGCTTGCTTGAATTTACTGGATAACGCAATCGGCAGATATGACTATATGAACCGCTCCTGATTATTAAAGAACGAACACATCCGCTATAATTGAATTCATGGAAAGAACGATTGAGCTGGCCGGGCTGGCGGTGAAGCTGATTTTCGGGGACGACGGGTTTTGCGATTTCGCGAATCTGCCCGAGGTCGCCGACACGGCTGAACCGGCGATGGAGATCGAGGTCGCGACGGGCGCGGATGTCCGGGCCGGCTGCGGGTTGGCTGTGAAATGCGGGCCGGACGGAGTTGTGGAGTTTTCGATGCACGGCGCCGACTGCCGACTCGATCCGCGCGGCGGGCGCGGGCAGCTGTTGTTGGCTCCCGATTACAGCGTTCTCGAGTATGTGTTGAAATTAGTTTATTCGACGCTGCTGTTGGAGCGCGGGGGCGGAATATTTCACGCGGCCGGCTTAGTGTGGGAGGGCAGGGGATACATGTTCGCGGGGCGTCACGGGGCGGGCAAGAGCACGATAGCGGCTGCGGCGCCGGGCGGCGCGCTGATTCTCGGCGACGAGAATGTGGCGGTGAAGCGCGACGGCGACGGATACCGGATTTACTCGATGCCGCGCTGGGCGCTGGGCGGCAAAGGCGGCGCGGTGACGGCCGCGGAGCCCGCGAGCGCGCCGCTGGCGGCATGCTTTGTCATTTCGCACGGCTCGGCGACGGAGTTCGGGCGCGGCGGGGCCGGCGAGCTCGCGCATTTGCTTTTCGACAACCTGATTTACCTGCTTCCGGAAAAGGCGATTCTCGAATCCGCGATGGAATTCACGGAGGCGCTGCAGCGCGGAGCGCCGACCGCCGCCCTTCGGCTCGCGCTTAACGATATGGAGGACCTTAAGAATGTTGTCACCGGATTTTTGGGAAAAGAAGTTTAAGCGGGCGCCCGACTGCGCGTTCCGCGAGATCGAGGGCGAGGCGTTTATCGTGTCCTCGAAAACCGCCGGCGTGCATCTCCTTAATTCCGTCGGAACGTTCATCTGGAATCTGCTCGACGGCGAACGGACGTTGAGCGAGATTGCGGACGCCCTAACGGAGGAATTCGAGGTCGACGCGGCAACGGCGAAGAGCGACACATTTGAATTCATCGAGGAGATTCTTAAAACCGAAATAATCGAAGGGCAATGAGCAGTTTTGTAAAACAGTAAGGGCAAAAAAGGCAATAATAAAGCGGGAAAATACTATTCACAAGTGTCGTGCGCGGCTGACATAGAGAAGGGAATTGATTTCGGGGTTGCTTCGTCAGCCACAAAACGGCTTCCTCGCAATGACGCATCGCGAATCAAAACCGGAATAAAATATAAAGTTTCAACATAAGAAAATCCGGGTATTCTAATGGGATAGAAGAAGTGTGGTGTTTAATGCTGAATCAGATATATGAAAAAGCGGAGAGAAGCGGACAACCGTTGTCGGTTCATTTCGAGCTGACGAGGCGCTGCAATTTGAAGTGTCGGCACTGCTATGTGGTTGGAGCGGAAGGCGGCGGCGAGATGAGCGGCGGGCAGGTTGTCGCTGCGCTGGAGAAGCTGGCGCGGGCGGGAGTTTTGTTTCTGACGTTCACGGGAGGCGAGCCGCTGGCAAGGGACGATTTTTTCGAGATCGCGGAGCGTGCGCGCGAGTTGAATTATTCGGTGCGGGTGTTCACGAACGGAACGCTGATCGACCGCGCGGCGGCGGACCGGCTGGCGGCGCTGAACCTGTTCGAGGTCGGTGTGAGCGTGTACGGGGTTCGCGAGGAGACGCACGAGGCGATCACGGGAGTCGCCGGCTCGTTCAGGAAAACGATGGCGAGCCTGAGGCTGTTGTCCGAGCGCGGGGTGAGGCTTGCGTTGAAAACGGTGATAATGAAGCCGAACTTTGGCGAGTACGGCGGGCTGATAGAGTTAGCCGGAAAGTTCGGAGCGAGGTATGTTTTCGATCCGACAGTGTTTCCGCGTGACGACGGGGACAAGGCGCCGCTGGCGTTGCGGCTGGATGACGGGCAGCTCGAAACAACGCTTAAGGACAAACGGTTTTACCCGCGCGGCGAAGGCGAAGTTGAGCGGGCGGCGCCCGGAGCGCCGGCGGTTTGCCGCGGTCCGGTCTGCAACCTGAGCTTCATATCGCTCGGCGTATCGCCGGAGGGAGATGTCTACCCCTGCATCCAGTTGAAGCGGCCGGTGGGAAACATTAACAGCGATTCAATGGATTTGATAAATACTCAATATTGTATAAATGTGCCTAATATCACAACGGTATTGGCGGATACATGTTATAATTGTAAGTTAAGGGATAACTGCACGAGATGTCCGGGTTTGGCGGAATTGGAAGATGGAGACATCAACGGGAAATCTGAGTGGGCGTGCAGGATAGCCCGAATACGTGAAAAGGCAAACAGAGAATGAAAACAGACAGCGCCGGGAACCCGGCAGGCCGCGCCAGGCGGCCATATGAAAAACCGGATATGAAATCGAGCGCGATCAAGGAAACGTTTCTCGCATGCGGGAAATGCGCGAACGGGCCGATCGAGCAGTTTTTGTGCGTAATTTTTCCCGAGCTGAGTTAATTCCGAATGACAACAAAGGACTCGAAAATGAGATCATTCCAGAACACGCGAAATAGATTTTCGGCGGGATTGAGAGCGCCGCGCGCGGCATCGCGCTGGGCGGCGGTCGCGCTTTTCATCTGTCTTGCGGCTATCTCGTCTCCGGCGGCCGCGTCGCTTTCAATCACACAATATGCCGGCCTCATCGATTACACATCGCTGGTTTACATCATGGAGAAAAGCGATTCTTACGCATGGGAACACAATGTCCCGAACAACATCTCTACTTACGACGAAACCGATTATTCCGAGTTCGGGAATTTCAGATTCACTTCCGGCACGAACCCGACTACTGTGCAAATCCGCATGCGATGGTGTCACAACAACGCGGCCAATCCGCCGGATGCAGCCAAGCTCGAAGTCTGGGAACAGCAAACAGGCACATGGCACAACGAAACGGGAATTACAATCGCTTCCACCGGCTGCACCACAGTCAGAACGCGGAACGTTGAGGGTTATATAAACACGGCATCGGACCTCCAAAACATAAAGATAAGGCTTCTGGGATATGAGGTGACGAACACGGCTACGGTGATCAGCCTCAATCAGCTCAGGATTCGCGCGAACATCGGCGGGACAAACTACACCTATAACGCCGGCTCGGGAATATCGAAGAACGTGCTGTCGCTCAGGGTTTCGGACAACGTGCGCACGGCGTATGCGGCGGACATGCTGAGGACTCCTTACAACGAAGCGGTCTATCAGGAGTTCAGCGATTTCGGGTTCACAATGCCGGCGGGCGCGGAAATGGGAAGCACGCTGATAACTTATGAATGGATGTGGGACGATCTGGGCACCGGAACAACAATGAATGGCGCCAAGCTCGAAGTCTGGGATCAGAGCTCAGGAACATGGAACAACAGCGTTTTGGCGATTCCCGCGAAACTCACGGACACAACAGCGACGGTGAACGCCGCGGCATACGCGAACACAGCCGACGATATAAATAACATTAAATTCCGGTTTCTGGGCACGGCGGTTCTCGCAAACTCAGTCGGCGTCCGGCAGGACTACGTCAAAATCGTCGCGAAACGAAAAATACTCTCGTCTGACATCGCGGTATACGCGCCGGGAACGATGGATTTCTACCCCGGAAGCGCGAACCAGATATTGTATTCGTTCAAAGTTCCGGACAATGACGGAGTCGCCGACACGCTGACCGCGATCTACGTTAAAAATCTCGGCACTGCGGTCAACGCGACGGACATAACTAACCTGCGAACCTGCAAGGACAACGACCCTATAGGAACATTCGGCGCGGAAGACACGTGCAGAAACATGACATGGGACGCCGGGAACAGCCGCTGGTATGCGACGGGGATGACGCATGCGATCCCGA
>JBAYJY010000039.1:0-31264 GCA_041664945.1 bacterium
TCATATCAACCATCGCGGTCGGCACGTCTCCTCTTGCAGTGACTTCAACTACAGTTGTCGCTAACTTGAATTCCGACCAATTGGACGGCTACCACGCCTCATCATTTATTTTAGACGGCTGCACGGACTGTCTAAACGCCACCGAAATAGAGGACATCTATGTGCTTAACACCAGCGACACAATGAGCGGTTCTCTTAGTGTTGGAACCACGCTGGGGGTTACCGGGGCGGCTACGCTGTCAAGCACGCTCGGAGTAACCGGAGCGATCACCGGATCGAGCACCGTTCAGGGTACGCAACTCATATCAACTGTAGGTGTAGGAACTGCCCCTCTGACGGTGACTTCCACAACCGCCGTCACTAACTTGAACGCTGATATGCTGGACGGATACCACGCCTCATCATTTATTTTAGACGGCTGCACGGACTGCCTCAACGCCACCGAAATTGAGGACATCTACGTGCTGAACACCAGCGACACGATGAGCGGGTCTCTTAGTGTTGGAACCACGCTGGGGGTTACCGGAGCGATCACCGGAGCGAGCACAGTGCAGGGCACACGGCTCATATCAACCATCGCGGTTGGCACGTCTCCTCTTGCAGTGACTTCAACTACAGTTGTCGCTAACTTGAATTCCGACCAATTGGACGGCTACCACGCCTCATCATTTATTTTAGACGGATGCACGGACTGCCTCAACGCCACCGAAATAGAGGACATCTACGTGCTTAACACCAGCGACACAATGAGCGGGTCTCTTAGTGTTGGAACCACGTTGGGGGTTACCGGGGCGGCTACGCTGTCAAGTACGCTCGGAGTCACCGGAGCGATCACCGGAGCGAGTACAGTTCAGGGCACACGGCTCATATCAACCATCGCGGTCGGCACGTCTCCTCTTGCAGTGACTTCAACTACAGTTGTCGCTAACTTGAATTCCGACCAATTGGACGGATACCACTCCACATCATTTATTTTAGACGGCTGTACGGACTGCCTCAACGCCACCGAAATTGCGGACATCTACGTGCTGAATACCAGCGACACAATGAGCGGGTCTCTTAGTGTTGGAACCACGCTGGGGGTTACCGGGGCGGCTACGCTGTCAAGCACGCTCGGAGTAACCGGGGCGATCACCGGTTCGAGCACCGTGCAGGGCACGCGGCTCATATCAACCGTAGCTGTAGGAACTGCCCCTCTGACGGTGACTTCCACAACCGCCGTCACTAACCTGAACGCTGATATGCTGGACGGATACCACTCCACATCATTTATTTTAGACGGATGCACGGACTGCCTCAACGCCACCGAAATAGAGGACATCTACGTGCTTAACTCCGGCGACACAATGACCGGCGCGCTAACAATGGGCGGAAATCGAATCTGGGGACAGAACGGAGTAAGCATTGACATGGGCGTGGCAACCGCCGAAGGCTTTAGAATACTCGACGATGCCGGCTCATATCCGGATATTTATTGTAACGGCAGCGGATCTGACAACCTTTGCGAATTCAAGACGGGAATTTATAACAACGGCAACACGTTTTATAATCAGAACGTATTGATGCAAAGAGAATACATTCAAAATGACGGAGCCGGTTACAGCGGCAGGGTATACATAAGCGATTCGGATGGACTTGAACTAACCGGTCCGTTAGTCATGGGCGGCAACACGGCCATAGACGCCGGCGCGGGATGGCATCGCTCCTACGGAGCCACCGGCTGGTACAACGGCACATACGCCGGCGGCTGGTACATGACGGATACAACTTACGTAAGGTCATATAATGCAAAACCAGTATTGGCTCCTTCTTATGTGGATTCAGATAACGCCAACCGTTACGTGGACCCGAGCGGCAACTCATATTTAAACCGGATCGTGAGCGTTGATGACACCACTGTGGTCACCAACCTCAACGCTGACTTGATTGACGGACGCCATTTTACAAACATGTCGTGTGAGCGCATATATTTCGACGCCGGAGGCGGAACGGTCTATTGTTCTGAAGGGAAAATGGCGATTGGAACAGAGGATGCGAACCACTATCTCAGGAACCCGGACGTTTTTCTCGGCGCGGTAGTCGGATACATGATCTGTTGCCCGGCGGTGACGCCGTTCCCATGATTTTACCGCTCAATATGCCGCCATTTTTTGAAGAAGCGTGAAAAAATGAAAAACTTTGCCGAAAAATACGACTGGACTCTTTCCCTCCATTCGGATATCTACCCGCTTGAAAGCATTCAACTCGCGACATGCGGATTTCTGGACGACGCTTTTTTCTACTTGTATCAGCCTGAAAACGGCGACACCGGAAAAATAAGCGTCGCCGTAAAAATCAGAGATCCGAAAAAAACCGACTCCGATGTTCTGTCTGGAAAGTTCGCGAACGAGCTGAATCGGCAAAGCCTCAGACTCGCGCTCTCTAAGATGAACAGAAAGGTCAGGGCTCAGATCGTAGGCCGCGCGTTAACCTCGGCTGTTCCAGCGCCGGAAGAACAACCGGCCGAAAAAGCGAGCCCGGCCATAGCTTCTGAGGAGGAAATAAAGAATTGAAAGAAAGAACGCTGACTCTGGACGACAGACTCTATGGAACGGTCGCCGTGAAAGCGGCCATTAAGGATTACTTGCGCGTCGCGGATCTGACGATGGAGAAAAAGGACCACGCCATCACCGTGACTTTCGGCAGTTGGCCGAAGGAATACGAAAATACAATAGAATTTGAATTCTGCAATTATGTACTGTGGAAAATGAGGAACTGAGATGTATACGGAAGTAATCGACAATGCGCCGCGGTTCAGCAAAGAACTCGGGTTTTTCCGGTTCAGGCGCTACAGCGACAATGAATATGTGATAACAAACGATCTCGGCGATTATCTTATTATGCCAAAAGAAGAATTTTGGAGCATGGCGCAGGGCGAGAAATTGTCGGACGGAATGATAACCGAAAAGCTCAACATTATGGGCGTATTAGGTGGAGAAGACTTCGTCAGGCCGGAAAACATACAAAGATTCAGGAACAAGAATAGCTTCCTTTTCCATGGGCCATTGCTTCACATAGTTGTAGTCACGCTCCGCTGCAACCTGTCCTGCGCGTACTGTCAGGCAAACCCGAAGAAGGGGCCGGAAAAAGATTACGACATGTCGACGGAAACCGCTAAAAAAGTGGTGGACGCTATCTTTAGGAGTCCCGGACCGAGAGTTGATATAGAGTTCCAAGGCGGGGAACCTCTCGCCAACTGGCCGATCGTTGAGTACATTATCAATTACTCCAATAGAAAAGCGCTGGCCGAGAACAAGGACGTTTATTATTCTGTCGTCACTAATCTTGTATCAATTACCGACGAGCAGCTTCAATTCTTGATGGACAACGAAGTTGGGATATCCACTTCGGTGGACGGGCCCGAGCGGCTGCACGATCTGCACAGGGGAAGCGGCAGCCACAAAAAGACTATAGCAAATCTCAAAAAATGCATTGCAGCGTATAAGGAAAAATATGTGCTCAGACTTCCCGGCGCGCTTATGACCATGACCCGGGATTCTCTCGGAAGCCCTGTCGAAATTGTGGACGAATATGCGGCCCTCGGCCAGGAATCCCTGCATTTTCGAAAAGTCGCTCCCTTCGGTATGGCTTCAGATCAAATGGACAAATTTGGCTTTTCAGACATCGAGTATCTGAATTTCTATGAAAAAGCGTTTGACCGGATAATTGAAATAAACAAGGAAGGCAAGCGATTCACCGAAAGGTCGGCATACCTGTTTCTTGTAAAAATGCTAACGGACTTCCCTGTGAATTACATGGACTGCCGAAATCCCTGCGGAGCCGGAATCGGACAGATAGCATACAACTTTAACGGTGATGTTTTCACCTGCGACGAAGGCCGCATGATGAGCATGATGGGCCGGGACGACTTCAAGCTGGGAAACGTCATGGAAAACACGCTTGAGGAAATCATAGACAACGATACCGTTAAGGCGATGTGCGCCGCCTCGTGCCTTGAGAGCCTGCCGAATTGCAATCTTTGCGCCTACAAGCCATTCTGCGGAGTATGCCCGCTTTTCAATTACGCCGTGGAAGGTTCTCTTTTCGGAATTGAATATTACAACGAAAGATGCAGGATAAATAAAGGCATCATAGACATCATTCTTAGGAAAGCCAAAGACCCTGAAATTATGAACATTTACAGAAGCTGGATCAACAACATCCTAATTATGTAAAGGTTGATAAATAATGAAAAATGTTTTAATAATAATAGGAAGAATCGCTATAAGTGGCGAAAGGAGCCGGTTATGAGTAACAAAGAAGAAAAGAAAAAGCTCCCAAGGCCGGATAAAAGCCTCAAAACATTCCTTTCCTCAGAAGATGGAAAGGTAACGAAGAAGGGGCTTGTAACCGGAGCGATCGTGATGGCCGTTTTAGGGATGGCCGCGGAAGCTTACGGCCACGTGAGCCACAACAACAACCTGATTGATAATCCTTCGGGCTGGACCTATGGCCGACATATTTCGCATAGTTCGCACGGCTCACACGGCTCGCATGGCTCACACGGCTCACACGGTTCTCATGGCTCTCACGGCTCTCACGGCTCTTGGTAAGAGCGTTGGATCTCGAAAAGGCTGTACGCACTCTCTAAAAAACAGGGAATGGCGCCTGACCTGGAACCGCTGAATGAAACCCAGTTTCCCGGACAGCCGCCGTTTTTTTTTACAGTTAATTGCGCCGCCCTTCCGGCAGAGGCGTTTAAGACAAAAGACGGAATCTTAACTTTATACCGGCATTAATCCTCCCCTTCCTGGCGGGGGATATGTGCCCCTAAGGTGTTTCTCTTGGATCGAATAGACATAAAGACAGGTTTCGCCTGTAACAATTCGTGCAGGTTCTGCGTTCAAGCCCACAACAAAGGCGCAGGCAAAGATAAATCAAAAGAGCAGATTATTGAAATTCTTTGCGAATCCGCAAAACGCTTCGAATCTGTCGTGTTCACCGGCGGAGAGGTGTCGATAAGAGACGATATATTCGACATAGTTAGAGCAGCGCGCGAACTGGGCTACAAGAGAATCCATATTCAATCGAACGGGCAAAGATTCTATTACAAGGATTTCTGCCGTAAAATGATTGAATCCGGCGCAAATGAGTTCGGCTTAGCGCTTCACGGCAATATCCCCGAGTTGCACGACTATCTTACCTGCTCGCCCGGAAGCTTTCGAGCCACTCTTCTCGGCATTCGGAACCTCGCCGAACTCGGGCAGGCGGTAATGACCAACACAGTCATTACCAAATCCAACTACCGCCATCTTCCGGAGATTGCCCAATTGCTTGTGAGCGTCGGCGTTTTTCAGTATCAGTTCGCTTTCGTTCACGTAGCGGGCAATGCGAAGACTTACGCTCTGTCGGTCGTGCCTAGAAAAACCCTCGTCGCTCCATACGCCCAAAGAGGACTTGAAGTAGGCATCGCTAAGGGCGTGAATGTGATGACGGAGGCGATTCCATACTGTTTCATGCGCGGTTACGAACAGTATATCGCAGAGAAAATAATACCGGAAACAAAGATATACGACGCCGACATAGTCATAGAAAGCTTCACTGAAATACGCAGGAACGAAGGAAAAATCAAGGGCCCGCCATGCCGGGATTGCGGCATGAGCGGCGAATGCGAAGGCCCATGGCGGGAATATCCTGAAATGTTCGGTTGGGATGAATTCAAACCGGTTAAGTGGCGCCCTGCTGATGAGAAAACCATTATATCGTTCTCTGAAACAAGAAACGCGGTATTGCCCGCAAAAAGATAGAAAAGCGCATGGCTGAACAAGGATACATCCAACTCACCCGGGAATGCAACCAGAACTGTAGGTTCTGTTCGAATCCCGCAAATGAAAACCGGCTCGACATGAAGCTTGCCATCGAGTTGATAGATGAGTTTATGGCAAACGGCTACACCGGCATTATCTTCACCGGCGGAGAGCCAACGCTATGTACGTTTCTCCCGGATCTCATTTCCTACGTCTCGCGAAAAGGCTTCCCGAGCCGCATTATCACCAACGGTCAGAAAATATGCGACCAAAAATATTTTGCAGAGCTTTATGACGCGGGCTTGCGAAACGTGAATATTTCCTTGTATTCCGTCAGGGATGATGTGCAGGCGTTTCTTTCAGACAATCCGGACTCGCTGAAAAACATTATCAAGGCCCTGAAAACAATGGGCAAATTCAAAAATATGCAGATTGTCGTCAACACGGTGATCAACAAATACAATAGCGACCATCTTTCAGAGAACGTGCGGTGGGTGGTGAATAACGCTCCGTTCGTATCGCATTTTGTCTGGAACAACATGGACCCAAGAAACAGCAAATGCGAAAAGTTTTCGGACACGATTCCAAGATTGAACGATTTCCAACTCGAACTGTGCCGCGCCGTGAAATACCTTCAGAAGACGGGGCGCACATGCCGGGTCGAAAGGGTTCCTCTCTGTTACATGCCGGAATTTGAGAGCCTTTCCACTGAAACCAGGAAAATTGTGAAGAAGGAAAAGACAGCGACCTATTTTCTCGACGAGAAAGAGCTGTTTTCGCAGAATGTCTATCAGTATGGCAAGGCGGATTGCTGCCGCGTCTGCTTCTTTGACGGCATATGCGCCGGACTGTTTGAAATGGATGTGTTCTATTCATCGGAAGAACTGTATGCCTGTTTTGGCGACAGCGAAAAGATAATCGCTAAAATCCTTGGCGACGCCGGCCGGCCGGAAACGCTTTCGGGATAAAAACGAAAAACTGCTCGGGAGAAACGGCGCGCATGAAAAACGACGATGAATACCAAATAGTTCCCCCGTTCGCGCAGGACTCAGGCAAGAAGCACATAGAGATCAGTCTTGGCATGGCCTGCAATAACAATTGCCTGTTCTGCCTGAACATCGGTCCGCGCAAATTCGTGCCATTTGAGCAGATCGTGAAAGAAGCCGGTGAATGCGCCGCGGCGGGATACAATTCAATCGGCCTCATCGGCGGCGACCCGACAATATATCCGAACATTCAGAAACTCGGCCGGGAACTCTCCGAAACGGGATACAAGCACATTCATGCGATCAGCAATGGGCGGCGTTTCGGCGAAATGGAATTTCTCGACTCGATGATAGAGGCGGGGTTCAATAGATTTTCCGTGTCAATCCACAGCCATCTGCCGGAAGTCGAGGACCGACTGACTCAAAGGCCGGGAGGACACGAACAGAAGATACAGGGCCTCAGGAACCTCGTGAGACGATTCAGCGAAGGCGCCTTCCGCGACCGCATCGCGATCAATATAGTTATGAACAAGCTCAATATCGATAACATTGACGCGACAATCCGGTTTTTTTCCGAAATCGGCGTCACCGATATGCGGCTTCTTATCATTAGGCCTGAAGGGTATGCTCTTGAGAATTTCGATCTCCTCGTGCCGCGGCTGGCGGCCATCCGCGACAGGCTTCCCGCCGTGATACGCGTTGCGCATACGCGAAAACTGAAGGTCATGATGGACCCGCCGCCGTTCTGTTTGTTTTACGACATACCGGGCTTCAGCCGCCTTCTCGCCAGGGATTACATAGACCAGGTGATCTCCGACGCGCATAAGCAGCAAAGAGAGACTTTCTCCTGGAACGAATACCGGCTGCGGACTAAATTGAAAAAACCGGAATGCGAGACTTGCTGCTTCAACAGAAAGTGCGAAGGCGTGTGGGCTGGTTACGCGAACGTCTTCGGATTCGATGAGTTCCTTCCGGTATCGAGAGAAACGCTTTCGGTTATATCGGGGCCGGACTGCGCCGGATGATCGGAGACTTGGATGGACATTGATTTCAACAACAACGCGATCAGACTTTTTTCCGGCGTTTCGATGGCCGCTTTTCTTATTTTGAGCTACCGCGTCATTCGGGAAGACACAGCTTCCCAGAAAATCCCCAATTCCCTGATTCTCAAATTTCTGAAACTCGACGCGGTTATGTTTGCGGCGCTTCTCGCCTACGGGCTGCTAAATGGCAATATCTTCGCCGTAAATTATATCAAGATTGCTTTCCTTAACGCCGCCGCGGCCATCGTTTTCGGATACGCCTTCTGGTATTTCGACATCTGCAGCCCTGGCGACGCTAAATATCTTGCGATAACGGCTCTTTTTGTTCCTCTCGGAACCTACACGGATCAATTCGTGCCCTTTTTTCCGGCTGTAATCATTCTGATTAACGCATATATCATCGCCTTCCTCGCAATGTTCGTTTACACTGTTTATCTCATGGCGAGAAAAGCGGCGGCCGCTATATCGAAAGGCGCTCTGTCTCCGGATCACACGCGGGATTTTGCCAAACGGACGCTCCGGAAAGCGGCCGACCTGAAGTTTTGGGCCGGCCTTGTCGGAATGATTCTTTACATGGCAACCATGCTTCTGGCTCTGCGAACCGCAAGCGACTATATTCAAAAAGCCTTCTCTTTTTTACAGGGTCATTTTGCGATAATCATTGTTTTGATTCTGTATTACGCAGGAAGGCGGTTGCAAGACCTGATGCGTTCGAACAAAGTCGTTTCATGGGGGGCTTATATACTTTTCGGCGGCATGATTTCTTTTCAGTATTTTATCCTGCGCCAGGATGTTTTCAAGACTCTCTCAGAGACCATCGCCGCGTCTTTTTTCATGATCGTTTTCATTCCTATAGCGAAAAAAACAATTGAAACATATCACGAAATCATACAATATGACTTGGTGGAGAACGTGAAAATGGGAGTTGTTCTGACAAAAGAGACGGTTGAGAAATTCAGGGCGGGCTGGGGAATTGAGGTTCCGGCCTGCGTTGCGCTCACCGACAATCAATCGCAGTTGATCAAGGATAATATCCCCAACATGGAGAGCGTGGAAACTGTAACCCACATAACTTTCGGCCCTTTCATATTCGTCGGCGCTTTATTCGTGATTCTGTTCCGGCACACGATAATTCACTATTTTTAGAAGCAAAAAGGAATAGATTGCTCCGGCTTAGACCAGGTCCTGAAATTCCAGCTTATGATTAGGCTGCTCAGGATCCAATTAATTCAGGAAAAAGGGACGCCGGCAAAAATGCAAACCGACTCAAGTCCCGCAGAATCGACGAATGGAATTGTCGCTAGCGCCGGATTGTTTCGACGGCTTAAGTCAACTTGCGGGGAGCGCCGCTTTGATTGAACGATTTATGATCTGCCCTTATGATATCTACGATGGGCATTTTTGAGGATTCTACAAAAGTGGATAAATGCATGCCGGCGGAAGGACCGATAGCCTTGATCAGGCTCGGTTATGCCTGCAACAACAACTGTGTTTTCTGCCACAGCAGCGAAAGGCGCGGCTCCGGACTCGAACTGGACACAGACCGGGTCAGGGAAAAGATTAAGAAGGCCGCTGGCCGCGGTGCCGGCTCTGTTGTTTTTTCCGGCGGCGAGCCGACCATAAGAAAAGATATACTCGAGTTAATGAGATATGCCCGGAGTCAACGCTTAGGTAGGGGTCTCATAACCAACGGACGTATGTTCTGTTACAGCGCTTTTGCCGAACAGGTTGAAGAAATCGGTCTTGATTATGCGTTAGTCTCGATTCATGGGCCGGATGGGCAAATGCACGATGCGCTCGCCGGCAGCGCCTCTTTCGAACAGTCGATAGCCGGTCTTGCCGCTGTTTCAAAATTGGCGTCACGCGTGGTTGTCAACACTGTTCTGACGCGCCAAAACGCCTCCGGCTTAGCGAAGACGGCGCGTCTTCTGGAAAGATTCGCTCCTCTCCACTACAAAGTTTCGCTCCCCGAGCCGAAAGGCGCGATTCTGGAGCAATTTGATGTCGTCCTGCCTCCTCACGACGCCGCGAGGGCTGTCGAAAACTTCCTTGCGGAATACAAGCCCGGAAGGGGCGTGACTGTGGGCATAGACGGACTGCCCCCTTGCCTCCTTCATGAATATTATTCACTAAATGACGACTTTTTTACGCACGGGTTCTATCTTGTGAGCGAACCCGGAGAGGATGATTTTTATCCGGCGACGCGCGGAGAAAGGGTTTTTTCCCGCAACTGCATATTCTGCTCAATGTATCACCTTTGCCCCGGCATATATGTGAAATATTTTGAGAAATTTCACGGCGACTGCCTGAAGCCGCTAAAACGGGAGGTTTCTAACACCGTCCGATTCGACTTTGAAAAAGAAGAGCCTGCTGATAAATCCGGCAGGAGCGAGTGCGAAATTATTAAATATTCCGACCCGGCGCGCAGACTCGCTGTCAGGAAGGGAAACCGGCTTGAATTATATCTTACGAAGGAGATACAGACAGACGTTCCGGAGTTGATGAGGCTGAAGCTCGATATCGAGCAGGTTTATGTAACCAAAAGCGAAATCGAGAAGCATGGAAGACGTCCCGGCCATCTGATGAAATTGCAACTGGCGGAAAAATGCAGGAATTGCCTGAAGCTGCGGCTTTGCCCTGGCGTGTACATAAAGCCGCCGAAGCAGCCTTTCTCGTTGTTGGAGAAACGTTATGATGATCTGCTCGGAATGCTCAAAGGAAGAGTTTTCGAAATCGGATGCGGCTCCGAACCGTATGCGAGGACTATAAAAAGAATGATACGCGCGGGAAGTATTTCCTCATATCTGGGGATGGACCCGGGACTTGCGCAGAAAACCAAAACCGGCATGGAAGGCAGTTACATTCTGATGAAAGGGCTGTTTGAGGAGTTGAAATGGACCGGTCCGAAGTTCGATTTCGTGGTAATGTTCCGCTCATACAATCATCTCGCTGATCTCAGGCGGGCCGGCTCTGTATTGTCTGCGATAACGGCTAAGGGATCAAAATTAATTATAACGGAAGATCACAGGCTGATCGAACTAAAAAAGAGCGTATTGGAAACCGGCGGGAAGCCGGGCCGCGGATTCGACCATATTAGAAATCACACGGCGCGTGGCGCCGCGGATGTTCTTAAGGGATTCGGGTTTGAGCCTGAGATTCTCTGGGAACCGGACCGTTTCAGCGCGGGATGCTGGGCAATCTCCGCCGAGAGAAAAGAATAGGGGTTCCCGGAAAACCGAATTAAATGATTCCGGCGGTTGCGCAGGAGCAATTTGAGCGGCTAAAGGGCGAAACAATGAAAAAAAACGCAATTTTCAAGGCAATACTATTATTTTTCTGGATCTGCGCTGCGCTTGCGGCCGCCGAATTAATCGCGCGCGTTATCATGCCCATGCCGCTCTATTTCCCGAGAGTCAATCACAAAGAGGCGAAATGGAAGGAATATCGGGGCGTTGTCATTTGGGACCTCAAGCATGTGGGCCACGAGGACTTGGATAAAAAAGCGATTGAAGCCGCGAAGCGAACGGACGCTTTTAAAATCGTCGGCTTAGGCGATTCCATTATGTTCGGTTCGGGCATCGATGCGAAAGACACGTATATGAGCAGGCTGGGAAGCGAACTTGAGAAGAGTATCGGCAGAAAAGTTGAAGTCGCGGATCTTTCCCAGCCGGGATACAACATCAGACAGGAGTCCGCTCTTTTTGAACTTCTGGGCGTTCGTATAAAGCCGGATCTTATCATCGTCCATGCTTGGGAGGACGACCTCGCCAATTACGTAGTGGTGGGAGGAGTTATATACGGCGCAAATGTTTATACGAAAACGGGAGTAGTAAGGACGATACCGCTTCCCCCGGCGATCAATGAATATCTGATTCTGCGCTCCCGGTTTTATCAGAGCATAAGCCTTCTTGCTGTGGCAAAAAGGGAAAGGCGCGGCGATGAAATCAGGAGGGGCGGCGCAATCTGCAGGCAGGCGCTGGAATCTATTTATAAGAACGCGCAAAAGTCGAGAGCCGAGATATTGATTTTGCTTTCTCCCAACCTGGCAAAAGGGAAAATACAGCCTTTCAGCAGAACTCCTGACAAACATGCGCTTTATTACATGATAACCGACTGGGCGAAGAGCCGTAATGTTAAAGTGATCGACCTTTCCTCCGTGATGGCTGGAGTAGAAAGCGAAACAGTAAGGGTGGACGATGTTCATTTTAATAAAAAGGGACACGACATTATATTGAAAATACTCACCGGTTCAATCCCGGCCATGTATAAAAAACATGACCCGGCTGCTCCATCGCGCGGGCAATAGAACAAAGGCGTCAT
Source organism: bacterium (assembly GCA_041664945.1). Lineage (GTDB taxonomy): Bacteria > UBP15 > UBA6099 > UBA6099 > UBA6099 > JBAYJY01. Next base: position 12,136 of record JBAYJY010000039.1, read on the forward strand.
TTATTGCCGTCCGCTGGAATACGGCTGATTATGGCGGCGTAATAATCGAATATTTTTTTGGAGTATAAAACCCTGGGATTGAACTTTTTGTAAACCTCGCCGCATTTTTCCTTCATATCGCTGACACATGCCATCTCAAAAAGGACGACTTTGCATTCTTTGTGTTTTCGCAGGAAAGCGTCATCGAGCAGTTTTTCTATTTCATAGGAGGGATTTTTTGTGTACGTCATGCCGATTGAAGAATTCGGAGAGAAAACCGAACATTCGCCGGCAGCTTTTTGAAGAGTTGCGGAAATAAAATCGTCCTGCTCCTCCATGAAATCCCTCAGGGTCACAAGGCTCACATTGAAGGATGAAATGACAAGAACCATCAGGCATATAGCGACTGCGCCGTTTCTTAAGGGGGCGTTTTTTTTCAAGCCCAGAACCCAGTCGGCCGCAACGCCGAAAAAGATGGCCAGCGGAACTGTCGCCGGGAGTATGTGTCTGGGGAAGTCACCCTGAGGAAGCGAAATGTGAAAAAGGCTTAATACGATGATGAGTACAAAAGGGAAAAAGAAAAGCGGGCGTGAGAAGCCACAGAGACGGCCAAGAAAAATCGGCGCCAAAAAGAGAGGCGCCAGTATGAGCGACGGCAAAAAGATATCAGACATTAAAAATAATATGTTTGTTTTCAGGACATTAAAAAAATCATTCGGCGGAGAAACAAAGACGCTCCTATACACAGGCGGAAGAAGCATTAGCAGCCCGGCAAGCAACGCCGCCCCGCCCAGCGCTGCGGCGATCCCCTTTTTTCCGCCGGGTCTGTAAGCGAGAAGAATAATCAGAATGAAAGCAGCCGTGTAAACATTCCTGGGTTCGATAAGAATTGAGAAAACCATAGCTGCAAAGAGGCCGAGCGCGGAAAGAATATTCTTGTTTCGTAGGAGAAGGAACAGAAAAGTTAAAGCCACGCAAAGAAACAGCAAATCAATATTTTCAGTCGTGGCGTTTCCTGAAAGGATCACATTGAGAGGCAAGATTGAAGCTGCGAACGAGGCAAACAGAGCGGCGCGCGCGTTTCCAGTTGCGGCCATGGCCATGAGGAATACCGCCAGAATACAAATGACGCCCAAAACCGCGTTCAGGGTAAACAGCGTGTGTGGAGAATCGCTGCCTGTCATTTTCATAGCAGCAGCGCCCAAAAATGGGAAGCCTGTGGCAAAAACGGGAGGTTGTTTATCCTCACATTTTTCCAACGTTCCGCCGGCGCAGATTGAAAAGTCGTTGTCGCCCGCGATCATCCTCGATAAGTTGTATATTTCATATTCCACATAATATACTTTGAATCTTTGAGGGGCGTGGTCAAATCGCAACCACATCCCGTATGCCGTTATAGCGGCCAGAAGAAAAACCAAAATCAGCTTCGGCCTGTTCCCCGCGCGCAAAACAGCCGGTATCATGAATATGAAAAGCGCTGCCGCCGCCAGAAAAGACGCCGCGTGTATGATCAACAGGAATAAGTTGTTTGCAGCCATTGTGTGTAAAAAGCCCTCCATATTTCGGGGGAAAATTGTTTTGATAACCCTTAAATATTTTATCCGGAAGATCGAATAAAATCAACAAAACGACTCTCGGCGTTTGCGCGGGGCAGAGGCTTCTGAGCTCGGGAGTCCGGGGAACAAAAAATTAACAAGCCTCAGAAAAACCGCTTACTATTCCCATATATTTCCAGCCGCCCATTTCCTTGACACGCCGAATAGGTAAAGTGATAATTTATTCAAACTTTATATGATGGACGGTTTCAAATACAAAATATTATTATGGAGAAGAACCTCTTCAGCGGGCTTATTAAAAGAAACGTTTAACGTCTGAAATGAACCGTTGGATATCTTCGATATTATGGCCAGTGTTCGGGAGAAAAGAACATCTACGCGAACGTTATTCGCCGTCCTGCTGTTTCTTGCCGTGATGAGCGCCGCCTTTCCGTGTCTTGGAAATCCCAGCATTGGTCCTGGAATGACGCGAAACATTACAAGGTTGATTCACGCAAACAGCGCGTCCTATCCGCTTCCGCCGGGCTGGGAAGCTCATGACTTCACATTCACCGATCTGACGATAACGGTGAAACTGTCAAACGGGAAGGGTGAAGAGGCGGTTGTTCGCATGGCGTATGCGTGGTCACCGGTCAACGGCAAAGTTTTTGGCAAAACGATGAGCTTCAGACTTGAAATTTTGAAAGCCAGCGGCGCCGGCGCGAAAAAAGCAGCTCAGGCTTTTTTCGCGAGGATCAAAAGAAACGACAGAGTGTATTTTTATAATTCGGCCGAAATGCTCAGGCGGGAATCTTTGGCGCAGCATCTGTTCCAGAAATACATCTTTTCGCCTCTGCTGGACCACAAACTGATATTTGCCATAGGAGCGGCGCTGGCTTTTCTTGTTCTGGTTCTTAATTTCAGGGAAATCAGAGATTATTTAATGCCAGGAAAGGTATCAACCCTTGTTGCTCTGATGCTAATCGTTGTCCTCGGAATGGCCTTAAGACTGTATGTTTCGCCTTCCACGCCGATACATTGCAACACCCACGGAATCAGGGAAGCAAGGATGTTTCTTTCGCTGAGAAACGACTTGAAAGCCGAAGCCGACTACGGAAGAGTGTATCCTTTAACAATAAGATGGATTCTGGGTTTTATCGGCCCGGAAGAAAAGAATTTGTTTCTATTGAACCAGATATTGGGGACGCTGTCAATTCTGGCGATATTCATGTTTGCGAAAGGCCTGTTAGGGTCTGACGCGGCTGGTGTGTTTTCAGCGCTTTTCTTCAGCCTGTCTCCGGCGCAGGTGTGGATGGCGGGCACGGAGTCGCAAATTCCTATGTATCAATTCATAAGTCTTGCGGGCCTTGCATTTCTCTGCGTGTCTATGCGGTCGAAAAGCGCGCGCGTTCTCTGGCTCGCAACAATCATGATATCTTTCGCCTCATCTTTGAGGATTCTTACGCCGCTTGTTGTCCCGGTCGCCGCCGCAACCGGGATATATCTGGGGATTCGCATAAAAAAGGGCGAGCGCGACATATTCTCGAAACATCTCGCCGTCTGTCTCGTATTCGCCGCTTCATGGGCGGCGTTTCATTATTTATCCATTCCGAACATGACCGGCAAGGGGTGGTCGGAAACAAGCCCCTTAATAACAGTCAGGGACTTTTTTTTCAACCGCAGGACAATAGCCGGCAATACGATACTCGACCCCACGCTTACGCCTTTCATCGTGCCGCTCACGGCCGCTGCCGCCTTTTATTATTCCTGGAAAAAGGACAGGCGTTTTGCAATATTCATAACCGCTGTTTTCTTGATAGCAGTCCCGATAACGTTTTCAGTGCTTGACTGCAGGACTACCGCAGTCAGGTATCAGACTCAGGGCCACTGGGTTTATTACATACTCGCATCCGCACTTTTTTCCCGGATAGGACCGGAAATCTTTCGCAAGAGGCGCGTTGAGGCTGCTGCGGCCGTCGCGATACTTGCATTCGTCGGAGCTGTTCCGGGTCTGGCGATGTTGCTCAAAGGCGATGAGGAGATAAACGAGTATCGCTTCATCCGCGAAACCGCGTTAAAAATTCCTCAAAAAACCGTGATCCGGCTGCCCGTTGACTATGCCGCCGGGGGCAGGTTGATAACCGATTACCCGGATTACATTAACAACCACATTGTCGTCAAAGGAAATGCGCCGGCGCTGAAGGGATCTCGTGAACTAATTTACGTCGGTTTAGACTGTTACAGGTACGGTTCAATAAAGGAAAAGAAAGAAGATATTTTTCCCGATGGAAAGAGAAAACAGTGTGTCAATATATGCTCCACGCGGCTCGCGCCGCTTTATGAGAAAAAACTCGACGCCAGCCGACCTACGATAGGATACCAAGACCGGTTCTATGAGTTGGGCTCAAGCAATCCAGTCGTCGGTTTCTATGAGTGCATCCCTGATGAAAAGTAACGCCACAGCAACGCGGCGCGGGCCGGCGCCCGGCGATGAAAAATGCGGCCGGCTCTCAAAATGCCGCCCAAGCGCCAAAAGGCCCGCGGCCACGGCGCTTTTCTCTTTGTGTTTACTATTGTGCTTTCAGGCTCGCGCTTTTTCATTTCCCATGATGGGGTCGAAGACCGAGCCCCGGATAGCCCGCATCATCAACAGCGATTCGGACCGTTTCCCGCTCCCGGGCGCGTGGAAGATATCCGGATGGCATTACACGGATCTGGACATCTTCGTTTATCTTGAAAAAGCGCGAGGGAAAACAGCTCTTGTGCGACTCGCCAACTCTTCGCTTAAGTCGAACGGTTTGCTCATTGGCGAATCCCGTAACTTTCGGGTTGAGATAGTCTCCTTTTCCGGAGTGGATATTAAGGAAGCTGAAAGAGCCGGCCGCGCGTTGTTAGAAAGAATAAAGCAAAACGAACCCGCTATGTTTTTTGATTATCCGGACATGAAGAACCGCGAGACTATGTCCGAATATATATTCAGGAAATATTTTTTTCAGTTCCTTCTGATATCAGGCCTTGCGAGCTCCGTCGCGCTTTTCATACTGAGCTTTCCGGTTATACGAAAACAACTGTTGCCTTCCGGCCCTGCGGCAGCCGCGCTTCTTTTGTGCATGATTGCTGGAGGAGCATTGATAAGATTTACAGCAGGCCCGCAGGCGCCGATACATAACAACGGCCATGGCGTGAGGCAGTTGAGGGCGCTTCTCTACATGGAATCACCGGAACAGAAAGAGATTAAATACGGCAGGACCTACATTGCCATTATGGGGCCTCTTGCGGCCGCAGCCGGAGGAACTGACAAATCTGTTTTTCTTCTCAATGAAATTTTCGGGGCGCTTGCCATTCTCTGCATGTATATGATGGCGCGGGCGTTGCTTAAGTCCGAAGCCGCCGCCCTTACTGCCGCGGCTGCATTCTGTTTCAGTCCGGCGCTCGTTTGGCTCTCCGGTTCGGAATCCCCGGTCTCCATGCATATTTTCTTTGCGCTCGCAGGTTTCGCCTTCGCCGCCGTTTCCGCCCGGTCGCGCAGCGTTTCGATCTTGTGGTTATCTTGCATTTTCATCTGCATAGCCGCTTCCATGCGAATGCTTACAATTCTTGTCGCCCCGGCCGCCGGGCTGATTTTCCTATGCTCTTATTATTCTTCCTCCAGCTCCTCTCCGACTGAGCGCCCTGCGCGGAAAATAACAGATAACTATTTTTCAAACACTTTCCACAAACACGCGCTTTTTTGCCTTGGCGTGATAGCCCTGTGGGTGTCTTTCCACTGGCTTTCGGTCGACCCCGAAAATGCCGGAAAAGGATTCGCCCGGTTTTCTCCAACCGTATTCATTAACACCATGCGGCATTACAACATACTGTTTGATCCTACTCTGACTTCTGCCTGCCTTCCGGTTTTCGCAGCAGCCGGTTTTTTAATAACTGCTTGGAAACGGCCGCTGCTGGCCGCCACAACAGCAGCCATTTTTGTCCTGTTGGTTCCAATTAGTTTCACAACCATGGCCGACCGCACAGACTTGGTTCGCTATCAGCCGCAGGCTCATTGGCTGTATTTTCTTTTCGCCGGGGCGCTCGCCGATTTTTTCGCAACAATCCGTCTGCATAGAGCGCTTGCGCTCGCCGCGGCAATTTCCATTCCGGTCGCCATCGCATCTTTTTCTATGAACGGACTTGAATTTCTTGCATCAGGAAACGAAGAAACAGCGGAGTACCATTTCATTAAAAAGGCGGCTTCCGAAATGAGGCCGGGCAGCCGGATTGTTCTGCCTGAGAGCGGCGCGGCCGGTCGGGGCCGACTGAGCGCAGAGTTTCCCGATTATTTTGGAAAATTCCTGCTGGAAAGAGGGAGACCGGGCGGCACCGACAGAGAATCGATTATTTACCGCGGACTTGATTGCTATCGGTACGGAGATGTTGAGGAAATACAGCAGAAATCGGCGCGCGGCGGCATGACGCAGGAATGCGCTTCGGTATGCGGCGGCCGGACTGCGCCGATCATGGAAAAAACGCTTGAAGCAAAGATTCCCGCCGGCAACTTCCACAGCCGATATTTCCTGCTTGGAGCGAACAGGCCGGTGATCGGCTTTTACAAATGCCCGGGGAGCGGGCGGCAAAGAAATTAATATAGCGGCTAAGCCGTATGGCCGCTGTTCTGGAGATGACGGAAATCAAAAAAGCCCTGACATATTTAATATTGGCGATAACGCTTGCCACCGGATGCATAACGATCTTTTACCATCTTGAAAGGCCGTTTGAAAGTGACAGGCCGGCCGCCCGCGTTGTTTTTTCCTCTCAGAATGTTATGTCGCTGATAAAGGACCCGCCGGACTTCAGGCATCCTTCTCTGTATTACATCGCTCTGCATTATTCCCTGAAAATGTTTGGAGGAAGCGGGTTTTCGGCATACCTGCCTGGAGCGATATTCGGGCTAGCATGCATTGCGGCATTATTCTTTTTTCTGGAAAGGCGCGTCGGTTTGCTCGCCGCCGCGGGCGGGTCATTGCTCCTTTCGGTGACGCCGGAATTCATTGGGCAGTCCCGCGAAGTCGCAAATTTCTCCCTTTTTTCCTTGCTAAGCCTTCTTTCGAGTTATTATTTTCTGAAATGCGCCTTTAATCGAGACGCGGCGAGCCCTCGAAAAACGGATTTTCTTTTCTACATTATCTCAACTGTTCTTTGCTTCTATTGCAATTTCTTCGCATTCTTCATTGCGGCGGCCCAATTCCTGTTTCTCAGCTATATTCGCTTTTCAACAAAACGGCTCGATAAGAACATCGTGTACGCATATTTACTTTGCATTCTGTTGGGCGTCCCTTCACTTATTATGCTGGCAAAGGGTTTTTTCATGGACATCCCGGTCCGTGAAGCCGCTTCACAAGCGAGCCAGGAGGTTTATACCGGCGCTTGGGAATTCATGATGCGCACGGCGGCGGAATATTTTCCTTTCGACAGGGGATTCCTTCCCTTCGGGATGGGTTTCGCGTTACTTATGATCCTGTATGTCGCCTTCTATTATCTTTTCTCCGATTTCAGAATCAGGCAGTTTCCCGATCTCATATACATATTGATTGTAGTTCTCTTAACGGTGACAATCTCATTCGCCGCCACTGACACCGTCAGACTGAGACCTTATTACTTTGTTTTTCTTTGGCCGCTACTGACAGTCTTTTTTTTCGAGGCTATCGACCGTCTTTGCCGCGAAGAGATTAAAAATGCGGCGATAAGAAACGCCGTATATATATTGTTCATGGGAATAGTTGTTTTCGCTTACTCTTACATGCTGAACAACGCGCGGGACGATTTTTACGGGAATGTCAGCGACAGAAGCATAGCGCCCGCAGTGCGGACAATTGTCGAATCCAGGCACAAGAGCAGGCGTGTTGTGCTCGAATACATACCGGATGTCCATGCGCTGTATTATCACGCATTCGATTATCCATATCGCGATTATGATCGTTATCTGGAAATGGTCTCCGGCAGAGGGGGAGAAATGCGAGGCCGCAGGCTGAGTTTCAGCGTGATGGATTCCTCGTTGGCGGCGAATGTCGCCAAACCCGGCGATTTCGAAAACCCCGCCGCCAGCATGGCGAAACGCGAGAAATACTGGTTCATCTACAATAAGCGACATCAGAATCCGAATATTTTGAAACCGCTCGAATCCCGCTGTTCAAAGGAATATGTTTCAACGGTCTACATTCTTTTCTATTGCGATCCCGGCGGGCGCGGCTCAGGAACGGAGATGCAATGAAAGCCGCTTTGAAAAAATTTTCGGACTATGCGCCGGCTATACTGGCCGCGCTGTTTCTGGCGGTCCTGCTCGTTTCCGTCTGCATAGATATTTATAAGATCAAACACATGAATTATTCGCGCCTTTACACATCCTTAAAAACGCATCTGGACAAAAAACAGGGGTTTGTATTTCCGCCTACCGAAGGCGATAGGAATAAGGCGTCGCGAAAAAACATATATGTTTTCGGCGAGTCATCGCTTGTGATGTCGGACGGCAGTACGTTTCCCGATTACCTGAACGAGATGTTGAATAGTGGGAAACAGGGAACTCTCGTGACGAACTGGGGGATTCCTGGCATAGATTCCTTTTCGGTAAAAAGAAGGGCGTTTCAGGCGCTCAGGACGAAAGGAAGAAAACCGGACCTCATAGTCATTTATACCGGGCATAATGATTACAATAACATCTACCAGGGATATATGCCGCTTTATAAAGGACTTCCGGGAACAAGGTTGTTGCTCTACATCAACTATCATCTTCAGGGCGCGAAATACAAGGACAAGTATTGTCCCGGCGACAAAAAATGCAATTATACGAATTACTCAAGGGCTGTGAGCCCGATAGTCATCAACGCTCTTCAAGCGTCCCGGTTGACGACGCTGAACGGATCGGAATACACAAGGTTCAACGATCTGATGCTGGAGCATTTCATGAAAAACATCCGCGGCATTATCGCCGAAGCCGGGAATCTCGGCATTCCGGTCGTGATCTGCACTGTAATAGGAAACCTTCACGCGGAGCCTTTCGGAGATTACCGGACAGTGTCGAAAGACTACAGGCTCGGCATAGCGGCCCGTAAATACGAAGACCGCATCAGGCTTCTTCGACAGGCCAGAGACGGCGAAGTGTTTTCATTCGATGTGCGCGCAAAATCAGAATTGAATGCCGGCATCAGGTCTCTTTGCGGAGATGGCGTGTTTGTTTTGGATATTGAAAATCTTCTTATTAAAAAACGAAGTGAGTTCGGTTACGATGTGTTCATAGACTATTTTCACATGAAGACAGGAACGCATAAAACAATCGCTTCCATGCTGGCGGATTTCATCGAACAAAATAACCTTCTTCAAAAATATTCCGGAAAGCGCGCGGCGCGAAGCAGCGATAAAAAATTTGCCGCGCCTGAAAATAGATATAATATCAATCCCGCCGCCGACAGCCTGCCAGCGGCGGGAGAGTGAAAGCGGCGAGGCTCCGGGCTTTATGGGTTTAAAAAGACTCGTTGTGGATGTCCAGGGAATAATAAATGGCGAATAAAAGAAGCTTGCTGAAAAGAATGGTTGACGACTACCAGCTCTGGTTGGAAAACAACGGAGTGATTCGGGAAGTCATCAAGCTTCAGGGCGAAGGACGTTTCAGCCCCACACGCGTCGAGATCGGCCACTATCTATGGTTTGCGGAACTGGCGACGAAGCCGTCGGTTTTGGAAACGTTGCCGGATGTGGTCAGGGTTCTGGATGTGGGGGCCTATCTGAACCTGTTTGCGAATTTTCTCAACAATATTGAAGTAGTAGAGGGCAGGCGCTTCGATTGCGCCGGAATAGAGATAAGGCCGGAGCACTGCGAGTTGTCCAACCGGATTTTTCGCGAGAACCGGCTGGTGTGCGGGGATGCGGCTGAGATGGACCGCCTGTTCGATGTAAAGTTCGACATTATTATCTTCTGTGGTTATTTTCACCGGGAAGATCCTAAACCGGAAGAGACTATCCTGCAAACATTGCGCGCTGCTGACAAAATACTTAACTCGGGAGGGATTCTTGCGATCATGTCGCCGGATGAAAGAAAGATCCACAGCCGCAACTTCTTTCTGCCCTCCGCAGACGCCGGTCCGTTTCCCCCCGGCAGATTTATGCCGGATGGGTATTCCTACTCGGATAAATCCAACGCTGAATGCTGGTTCATCGCAAGAAAGAACAGAGCAGGGTGATGCGCATTTGACTCCTAATATATTTGATTCACTAAGCAGAGAAAGTCCGGGCAGCGCGAATCCGGCTTATTGCGAGACCGAGCGATTAAGCGCGGCTCCATGAGAATAATCCGGGGGCGAAGGCGCTGCTCCCGGCAGACGCAATGCCTGATGTCTCCAACCGCCCGCCGCGAGAATTAAAAAACTCAACTGTCCCGTTTTTTATGATGAAAGCATTTGATTTTTTTGCAATATCGGCGACTCGCTTCATTTCTAAAAAAGATTTTTTCGCGGGACCTTCGAAAATGAAAAACGAATCGTACTCAACAACATCTTCTTTCTTGCGGGGATTAACAAAAGCTATGAATTTCCAAACGCTCCAAGACATACACAATAAATCATCAATCTCTCTGAAAAAATCAACAAAAGGCCCGAAAGAACGTTTTTCATTTTCGACAAGCGATAATGTTTGGCGCGCAATGCTTATTGATTTTTCGCATGAGTAACTGCAAGGAATGTGTTCGGTAAGTCTGAACGGGCTTGCGAGAAAGAGATTGCATACCCCTTTGGTATTATTATAAATATGATGAAAAGCCTGCGTGTTTCCCTCAAAATCAGCGGCCATTGTTAAAAAACTGTTTATGCAGCAATCCGGATAGCCCAAAAACGACCCTGCCTCTCTGCAGCGCTCTTTCCGAATCGCTTCAGGCACGTCTTCTGCCATAACTTGTTCGAAAACGAAATTTGCGCGTTTTGACGTCTCACTGTCCTTTGAGATCACAATGGAAGTGAATGATTCTTCCGAGCGAGAAGCGGGAAGGAATTTTTCTTCTGTATCGTTGAGCTTAAAATTAAAAGGCAGCGCTTTAGCGTAGAGATTCAAGCTCTCCGCATGTAAAATGATATTATTAACTCTTGAGGCCGGAACGTCATCGAGAAAAACAACTTCTCGAAGTCCCGCGAAAAGCTGAAAATATGAGCCGGCGGGAATTTGCAGAGATGTTTTAATCTTTCTATCCGCTCCTCCTTTATACAAATGAATGTTGGACAGTGAGATCATCGGGAGCCTTTGCGAATAATTGGAATAAATATTTCCGATCATTTTTCGGCCATGCGCGCTTATTCATGAGCGGCGTTATTCTTTTGCCTTAAGCGTGTATCCGTCATGCCGATTCTGTTTGTTAAGGAATTATTAGATTTTCAAGTCTCGAAAATCAATAAGCAGCCTAACATTATGTCAAAATGCAGGGCTTGCGCGCATTTTGCCTGATATGCTTGAAAAAGTGTTTGATACAGATTGTAAACGCTTGCCCGGGATATAGCGGCCAGCCAGCGCGCGAAGCTGGTTCTCCCGCTTTCGCAGCTTCGGATTGTCAATATTTTGATGCCCGCTCATTGCGTGTTTCCGGTTTTGATCCGGTCTTCTGTCATAGGAAACAATCGAGTCGGCATGGCGCTGTTTCGATTGACATGGAATTCACGGCATTATATAATAAATTTAACAATGTTATTATACACAGTTAGGAGGTCAGATAGGCTGACTAAAAGCTCGAATAGAATCTAAGTAGAGGCGAAATCGCGCCGTTTCAAGTTTGTTTCGGAGCGCGGCAAATCAATCTATTTTTCACATCGGGCTTAAGCATATAAGACAGCTCCGCATCGAAAGAGCCATAATGAAATCACAAATATTAATATCCATTTTGAAGTCGAAGTTCCATAAAGAAGCTGTGCTTGCGGCATGTTGCGAACTTTCTACAAACGGAAGTTTCTTTCTTTTGCAAAAATCCGATGACGGGAAGTTTTACGAAGCGCTCGTATCCTTAACTCCTGCATCCTCCGGCCCGGATTATGATGAGCAAAAGCTGAAATCCGCAGTCCGGGAATTCAAAGACATTCTATTCGAAAAGCAATTGCAGATAATGCTGCTGAAAAATAACATGAAGGCGTGCGAGGAACTCGCATACAACGCGCTATCGAACCCAATAGTCTTTAAGGAAAATGAAGGAAACGAACCTTTGCCGGAATCCATCGCCAAGATATTGGAGGAGAATTCCGGACAAGGGGAAGAGTCCTACTTGGACGATGTCCTGAAAATAGCAGTTCCATGGGAAGAGAGAAACAAATAATCTCTCCCTTCACCGACAAATATTCGCATTCAGCGAGGTGGGCCTTATGAAGAATTGGAGAGCAGCCTCTTTATTGATCGCATTGGCGTTTCTGGCGATATGCGGGACGACTGCTTTTTCGAAACCGGCGTCCAACTCAAAGCCGGTTATGCCCGCGCTCGACAAACCGTTGGTTTTCGACGCTCCGGTGGAATCCGCAACGGCGCCTCTTACCTCGTCAGGCGCGCCCGAATCGGGGACCCCTACGGTCGCCCAAAGCACCGATACTTATGTGCTCTGGCAAGAATCCGTGCAGTCTTGCGTCGACAAAGGCGGCCCGATCGACATTGAGAGTTTTTTTATCGCCGTGAGCGATATCTTTAAAGCAGACATCGCCGGCGACAAAAAGATTGTGCGTTCTCTGAGAGATTTTATGACGTGCAGGCAGCTTGCCGACAAAAGCCAAAACTGGTGCAGTGCTGAAAAAGTAATGGCTGAACCGTATTTCGCTGAGCTGAGCGTGGAGGATCAAGGAAGATTTCTTACGAAAAAAGAGGGTCTTAAGGTTGAAGAATTGATCGGCAAGGCGGAAAAGGAGTGCGTATTTGAAAACAGCATCGCTGCGCTCTTTAAGGGAGAAACCACTTATCAGGGGAAATCATTGGCTTCCAGCATTTGTTCTTCGGCGACGGAATTGCCTGAAATGAAGAAAAACACCGACTGCGAGGACAGCATAGGCGTTTTTATTGTTGCGCTTGAAAAAGGAGACTCTGCAAAATGCGAAGATATAAGCGTCGCGCCCTTCAAGGACAGTTGCAAGTTGTTCACGACAAAAGATGTAAAAGCGTGCAATAGCGCATCCTTCAAATCAATGCCGGTCGAACAATGCCGGGATTTAATCGCCACATTCAAAATAATCAGAAATATTGATCTGAAAAAAGACGAAAAACCGAACATCCCGGATGAAACATTCATGGCGGTCTCTGCGAAATACGAGGAAAATAAAAATTACTGCGATTCGATATACAGGGAAAAAGTTCTGCCGGAATTCTGCCGGGCGAAAAACCTGAAATCTCTGCGGGATCTGATTGAACAGCAAAACAAAAACGAATTGATGCAGAAAAGAATTGAAGAAGAACTTGAAAGGCTGCGGAAGGAGAAAAAAGAGGCAGAGGAGGAGGCCAAGAAACAGGGCGAAAATTCCGCGGAGCAAGCGGGCGCGGGGAAAGATAAAAATAATTCCGGGAAATGATACCGGCGCAAGCGGAGCTTAAATAAGCGCGGGAACGGACACGGTGGCCAAAAGAGCGCTTGTAACGGCTCTGATAATAGGTAGTTGGCCCGGCCCGGGATTCGGCCGGCAAAAAAACCGAAACGTTCAGCCGCCTGTCGCGCAAAAGCCCCACCCGGAGAAATTGGGCAAACCGAGAAAAACCGCATTATCCAACCCAACAGCCAATTGAAAACAGAAGTCAATTTTCGCAGTCGAGGCTTCGATTCATATCCGAAAATCAACTAAAAAAAGAGGCTTGAATCGCGATGATCAGCTCAAAACAAAATACGGCAGATTTTAGAATCCGATGCCCTAAAACGCCTCTTTTGAGGATTGAATAAATCATATTTGATTATTTGAGACGGCGCCATGTTCATAAGCTATAAGTCTGTGAGTATCGGCTCAGGCTGTAATTTTAATTGTCTGTTCTGCGGTTGTGAAAAAAAGGACTCCGAGAAGTTCACAACCGAAGAGTTGAAGGCGCGCCTGCTCGCAATGCCGGAATCCGAAAACATTGAGTTTACCGGCGGAGAGCTGTTTATAAGACGAGACGCGGCGGCGATAATCAAGATCGCAGCGCAACGGTTCTGCAGCGTTAAATGCAATACAAACGGCGTTGTATTCGCATACAAAAAAGCGCTTGACGCATTATGCGTGTGCGGTTTGAACAATATCTACGTGAAGTTTTTTTCCACTGATCCGAAAATACATGCCGCAATCACGCGAACCGACACGCTCAAATATGTTGTCGAGGGTTTTGAAAATCTTGTTAGCCGCCACAAGCAGGCGAGCGATCCTTTCATAGACAAGTGGGAGTGCGGTTTTTTTTTAGCGACGGAGATATTCATTCATTCTATGACATTGCCGACTCTTGAAGAGACCGCAAAGTATATCTCCGGGAAACAAATTCCAAGGCTTATCTTCGACTTCAACCATTCCGATTGCGCTTCGGACGAAGCCATATTAACAGCGCGCAGATGCATTGACGAGTCTGTCGGCAATGGAACGTGGGCGGTCATCAAGGGGCTCCCCGCCTGCGCGATGAGAGGATTCGAAGAACATTGCGGCGACGCTTTCAGGCTCGACAGATTCATTCCAGGCAATGTGTTCATCCTCGGCGTATGCGAAAAATGCGTCCTCTTTTCGACATGCGGCGGAGTGCCGGCGTCACTGGAGGATAAGCGAAAATGGACGCCGATAACGATAGAAAGCGGAATGAAAAATCTCGACGACATAATTCACTTTCACTCACATATCCCGGCCAAACTTCCATCAATCCAATCAGGGGCTCGGCAATGAGAGAAAAAAAAGCGGTGATTTTGGTGAATATCGTCAGAAAGACGGACGATCGCGGAAACTACCCCCCGCTTTCAACAGCTTTCCTCAAAGCCTATGCCGATAAACATGAAAACATAAGGGAACATTACGACATTTCTCTTTTCACGGCGTCCTTTGAAGGATTCAAACCCGATGAACTTCTTAAAGAAGTGCGAGACAAAATGCCTTCCGTCATAGGCCTTTCCTGTTACATGTGGAATCTGAAACAATATATGGACGTCCTGCCGGAGATAAAGAAAATCGCCCGCGACGCCATTGTGATAACAGGCGGCCCTGAAGCGCATCCGGCGCTGCTCGATACTTCGCCTGAGATGGATGCCATAGCTGTCGGAGAAGGCGAAGCGCTGTTCAAAGAGCTTCTCGCCCGGCTGCTGAATGGCGAGCCATGGCAGCATACGCTGGGAATAGCGTTTCGACGCGGAGACGGAATACACATTAATCCCCCGCAGAAACTCCTCGAAAGCCTCGACGAGATTCCATCCCCCTATAAAACGGGCATTCTTTCGCCGACTCCTATCATGCATTTCGAATACAGCAGAGGATGCACAAATAATTGCAGCTACTGCGTCGACGCTAAAGACCCTTACCGACACATGTCTATCGGGAGAATTGAAGAAGAGATCTTGTTCTGCATTGAAAACAAAGCGCATCTCGGGCTATCCGCCGGCTCCTATCTTAATTTCAAGGACTTCGGCGCCCAGACGCTTCGATTGTTAAAGAAATACCGTGACATGGGGCACGACATTTCAATATCGGACACTCTTTGCATTGACGCAAACAATGACGACGAGGAATTCTTCAACCTGTTGGACGATATTGTGCCAGACAAATCAAAACTCGCTCTCACAGTCGGCATTCAATGCACGCACCCGGAAACGCTTAAAATCAACCGCCGCATCACAAAAATGGAAAACATTTCGAATGTTTTTACTAAATGGAATTTCTGCAACATGACTCAGTTAATAATCGGGCTGCCCGGCGACAATATCTTTAGAGTCGCCCATACATTGGCAGAATCTGCAAAGCTCTCTCCCCAACTCGTCCAGACGTTCAATTTGTCAGTAATCCCTAACACTTATCTATTTGAAAACAAAGAAAAATTCGATATAAAAGCTAACCTCATGCCTCCTCACGAGCTATACAGCATGAACGGACAAGACGAGAAAGATATAAAAAAAACGCAGATGATGGCGCACTCATTCTCGATGGAATACAACTGCAGCAGACACTTGAAATAGCATTCACGCGGGGGTTTTGCGTCAAATCCAATAACGCCGTCTTGCGGCGATTGAGGAACAGTTTACGCGCAAATAAGAATCCCGAAGCCCCGCTTGGCGCGCAATAGAAACGCTTATAATATCAGAATGCCGCGGCCGCGCCGCAAATGTATTGTCCTGATAGGGAAGGGCGGTCGCCGTAAACTTTTCGAGTAGAATCTCATTGCGAATTAACAGATTGATACGCCGCGAAAAATGAATGCTGCGGACTTGACGGGTTCCTTGGATATACGCGCCATTTATATTAATCTTGTTAAGGTTGTTTGCTTTCGCAGAATTTTCAGATAAAATAGGCGCAGATACACAAGATTAAGATGATCGGTCGAAGTTGCATTTTTGACTTTCGCAAAACGATAGGTTCGTAACGCTGAACTCAAGTCGGGTTTTTACAAATAGTTTGAGCCTAAAGGTTTTCTGAAATGTCAAGGACAGGAAAACAGTCATTGTCATGATATTGTACATTCATCCTCATGGGCATCTTCTGTCGGACAATATCATACCCCATGGCGCTATTTATACAATTAACACCATACCATATAAAAAATTAGGCATCTATTCGTCCGAGATAAGTGATGAGTTGCTCAAAAAGGCGAAAGCCGTGCTGATTGATATTCACTGGCCGTTTGCCATTGAAACAGCAAAGAAAATTTCGATGCGCATAAAAAATGTAGCGCCGTCCACGCCCATAATTATCGGTGGTTTTATAGTGGACAACTATCCGGAGTTGTCGCTTGAGGTGGTGCCTGCGGATTACGCGGTGTTTAACAACGCCGAGATCGGCTTGAAACCGCTTATCGATTGCATTATGGAAGGGAAAAGCGCGCCGGACATGCCGAACGTCCTGAGACGTGGTTTTCCTATGGGGCCGAGAGTGTATAGCGACCAGGAAGAGTTCAACAAGTTGAATTTTATTGATCGCTCCTGGTTCCCTAATTATTTCAGAGGCATTTCAAGAACCCAAGACGGCAAACCCGAATTCCACATGATATTGACCAGAGGATGTTGCAGCAACGCCAGAATATCCGACTCCGTCAACCGTTGCAGCATCAACCGCTCCAAACAGTCGCGCAATTGCATATACCGGACGCCGGAGCAGTTGGAAAGAGATCTGGATGAGTTGGAAACGCTGTTTCCCGACCATGAGAAATATCATGTCTATCTTTATGCAGGCGTGATAGAGAAGTGGCTCATGGACGAATATCTCCGCGTAATTGAAAAACCGAGAAAAATTAGCATCTGGATGATTTTTTGCCAAACCATATCCGATAAATTGCTCTCGTTCCTTGAATGGAAAGAACATAATGTCGGGATCGCAATAATGCTGACGTGCTATAGTTGGAGGAAATACGGTCAAATGATAGCGTTAACGAACGAAGAGCGGTCGCTTTTGAACAGGATGCTTGAGCAGAACGGCTTAACAGTCGATGAACTCGAAAAAAGCATTTTATCGAATGAACATAGCTTCCCCTTTGTTTTGACATTGGAACTCATACCGGATGAGGATAACAAAAGAATAGAAATCAAATGCAGCAAACCGATCAACTGGAAAACGCCGCCTGATGGACAGACTTTCAATTCAGACAAGGAAGTGTTTTCCTATATGTGCGAGCTTGGACGGGTTGTAAATCGAACTCTGCCTCTGCGTCTATTGGCGCCCGGCATTTTTCAGCGCTATGGATTTTCAACCGACCCGCAGTTCTGCATGCCCCCTTCTTTCCAGTTGAACGACGGAAGTTTTCATCAGTCCGTTGAGAACGGTATGAAAAAATGGGGTTTGCTTGTTCCGGATGCCATTGATTACAGGGCGATATTTGTGCGTTGCGAAAAAGACAATCCTCGGGATAAAGGATATTTCTATGCTCGGACTTCCGATCTCAGAATCGCTGAAGAGTTCCCGGCAGTTGATTCGGAGGTCGAAGTCGATGAGAGCGGATGGCAGATCAGCTTTCAGCCGAAGATTGGCGGACTTCATTCATTTGAGAATGTTTGCGCGGTGATATTGCCTGTCGGCCTGGAGTCGGCAATTGAAAAACAGACGGAAACGGAACTTCTTGCGTTTGATCTTTCAGGAATCAGCTTTGAAGAGAGCGGCGGCAGATTCCGGTTCAGGATAATAAATGACAATATAATCGAAATGAACAGCAGGCAGCCTTGTCAATAATCTTCACTTTGCGCTTATTTTTCTCATTACGTAGTATCTAAGAATCCACTTTCCTTCTTCTCTGAGTTCAGTGTGAATCATCTGGAAATCAGGGGAAGCGAGGTTTTTATATTCAGCCTCTGGACATGCCCACTCCGGCAGGTTTCCGCATACGTACTCGATCGGGACCGCTGATTTTGGCCCGTCCCAGGCGGCGGCGATCAGATGTCCGCCCGGCTTCACTATGCTATTCATCAATTCAAAATATCTATTTCTTTTCCAAGGCGGAAGCGTGTGAAAACAGCCATAGTCTATCGCGATGTCGAACAAGCTTCCCGCCCAGTCATGATTAAGCGCATCTCCAAGGATAAAATTGACGCCTGGCAATTTCCGGCGCGCCAGTTCTATCGCCTCGGCCGCGATGTCGATCCCGGTATAGCGCAATCCGCTCTTTATCATAACCGGCGCGTTTCTTCCGGCTCCGCATCCGACATCGAGAACCCTCGATCCTTCAGATGCAGAGATAGACAGCACAAGCTTTTCCACAGTTTTGTCCGGCAGCGTTCCCCAACTCTTGCCATACGCTCCGGTTTTATAGGGAAAAGACCAGTCGAGAGTTTCGATATCGCTATCTTCAGAATTTCTATATGGCAATACCGGCATGTAGACCATTCGGTCGATTCCCAAGGCTTCTAGATTCCCGGGAGGAACGTCGTTGAAATAAAAACTTGCGTTTCCTATTATTGAGACGGCGACTCCGTTCTTATAGGCTTTTAAAATCCGCTTGCCGCATTTTTTGTCGCATTTGCACAAAAAAACGATTCCTCCGCCGCTGTCGGAAGATTCGGCGGCTGCGCCTCCAAACGCGCATTTCCCGGGAGCTTCGCGGCAGACAAACGGGTAGTATATCGACACCGGGATGCCTGCGACAGGCTTCAAATCGCAGACTTGCGCGGCATTGTCTATCTCCACCCTTGCGACTCCGAGCTCTTTCAGCTTGTCCGCATATCGCGCCTGAAGAATTCGCGGTCCGCAGAGATCCTGAAAAGGCGGCCGTCCATCTGCCGCCATGACCAGCATCCGCCCGAGAATAGGAACGAGTCCGAGGGATTTTATATGCTCGAGCAATCCAAAATCATTGAAAACAACTTCGGAGCCGCGCGGAAGCGTCTCAAGCAGTTTCTCTGCCTTTTTCGCGCTTGCCTCGCCCGCTATAGGAGTGACAAGCGTCATAGGAACGTTTTTCGCCTTCGCGAATCCGAGAACCGCTTCCACCTGCCGCGCCTCAGGCAA
>JBAYJY010000040.1:0-31040 GCA_041664945.1 bacterium
ACATGCTCAACTATAATTTTCTCGCCTGCAAGCGCGAGATTGAAGGCGTCGACTGCGAGACTAAATCCCAATACATGACACTTACGACAATGCCGCAGCCGGCCTCTCCCGACACGCTGAGATATTCCAACAACACCACTTTCGGAAACGACCCGGAATGGTGGTGCTTCGAAGTCGAAGCCTGCGACAACTGCAAGGTCGACCCGAAGACGTGCCCGAACAAGCCCGGCTCCGCCCCCAACTGCAGCAGCTTCAGCACTATGGCGACTCACAAAAAATGCTTGTACGTGGATAGAGCTACACACGGAAACGCTCCCTTATGGCCGACGAATCAGGCCGACGGCAAAGAGCTCAAAATCACTGCCGAGCCCGAAGGCAACACATGCAAACTTGAATGGAATAAGATTTGCGAAGGCGAATCCAACCAACCGTCTCCCGAAGGCGTTTTCGAAAGTTGCGACTTCCCGACAGCGCTCCAACTCATGGGGTACTACATTATGCGCAGAGAGATTATCGGCGGCAACTGCGCCACAACGCCGGTTCCGGAACCGTCGGACACCAACCCCCCGGTCGGGTCGACAGGCATCAGCGGCAGTCCGTCTTTTACAGACGGCAAAAAGCTCGCGAGCGGCGCCTACGATCTTACTAACGGCCAGAAATATTGCTACCGCGTTTACGGCTACGACGCGGCGGGGCTGATGTCGAGAAAACTCCCGGTTCCGCAGGCGGTTGAATGCGCCCCGAATGACCGCCTTCCGCCCGCCAAACCCGTGGTGAGCATGGAAGCCGCCTCCGGGATGTGCATGCCGAAATGGACGGCGGTTGTGGACAAAAACACGCCCGTTTATTCAGTCTATAAATGCGTCGGCGACTTTACAGCCTGCGACTCCGCCGATAAGTTCGCGCCCATTGATGACGCAGAGGCGGTTGACACCTCCAAACTATTCTTTGAAGACGGCACGGTTAATGACGGAACCGCTTATTCATACTGCGTGACGGCGAAAGACGCATCGAACAACGTAAGCGTGAAATTCGACGCGGCCGACAAGACCAACTGCGCGGAGTGCCAATACGTAATAGGCCAGTGCCCGGCGCCCGGACCGGTCAGCGCTGTCGAATATAACAGCCGGCAAGGCGCAAAGGTGAGTTACGGGAAATCAAGCGCCGACGAACTGCCTTACGAAACCGGCGAAGGCTACAAAATTTATCTGTGCAGCTCCCTGTCGCCTTCCTCATGCGCGTCTCTTAAGACTCCGGACGGCCGGGAGGACGGTTATGTTTTGCAGGAATCAGGAACAGAAATCACGTTCTCATCGCTGAATGTCGCGGAGGAAAACGCCTATTACATGGGCGTCACTTACACCGACCCGGACGTGTGCGGGGAATCGAAAAAAACTATTTCCAACGCGATTACCGTTGTGCCGAAGCCGCCTGAGTATTACTGCGATAATACTCCGACGCCCGACGATTGCATAATAACGATCGACTTCGGAACGTCCGTTTTCAAAAAGTATTCGCTCGTCGCATGCACGGAAGGCGACGACTGCAAGAACGGCGCATTCAAGAAAGCGGAAGCCCCATTAGCCGGCGTGAAGGTCCAATTGGTCGATGCCGCAAATCCCGAATCGATTATTATGGAGAAAACCTCGTCCGCAACCGGCGCGGTTCCGAAACTCCTGGCGCAGGAAGGCTTGACCGGCCACACCTATAAGATTATCGCCAAGATACCGCTCGCCAACGTTGACAACTTCTTCAGCTTGAAATTGTGCAAGGAAAAGACGGAGACCGATTGCATCGTCGAGCTTAAAACCGGACTCGACCTTAAATCCTCGACCTCCGTGAAGGTGTCTATCAACGCGGTTGAAATACCGGATGCGGCGAGCGGCGCGGGCGGCGGCGAAATCGGCAACCCAAACTGCGACGGCGTCATAAACATCGCCGATCTGGGCGCGCTGAAAAAGTCGTTCGGATCGGGCAAGGTCGCCCCCTATCCGATGTGTTACAGACCGTGGGCGGATTTCAACATGGACGGCATAGTTGGCCTTTCCGACCTCGCCGTAGTTAAGAAAAATTTCAACAAGGTTATCGTTGATTCCAGCCAGCTCACAGGCGGAAAAATCCCGGACGCCAGCCTTTGCATCTCAAAATACGATCCGCTGCCGTCATGCTGCCCGAAGAGCTGCACGCAGTGACCCTGCGGTATCTGTTAAGTTATTGATATCGGAGAGGAAGGGATTCTCCGCAATCCCTTTTGTTATAGGGCTTTTTATTTATCGGGTCAGGAAAAGGTCAGGGAGTATAGAGATTTATGATAGTCAACAGCCCTCCGCAAGGGGGGCTTTTTTCTGTCTATTGAATTCAGAGATGTCCCCATGCCTTCCTTGCTTCGCCAAGTCTGCCTCAGACGCGGATCTGGCGCGTCGAAGATAGTGAAGGCAACAATCCTCCTTTGGAATCCTGAAACAAGCGGTCACAGGCAATTTTAAGCCGACATATGGGAGATGCCGGCTGTCAGCGTTAGTAACCATGGCGCAGGTCATGGAGAGGAGAAACCCTTATTGCTCTGTTGACTTAGAAGGTGGGCATCGTTGTTCAGAACAATAATTAGCTGTTTTAAGGGAAAGGAATAATGGGTGCCTCTTCGGGGTATTGTCTCTTGCCAAGGATGAATAAAAGACTTATCGTTTTTTTATTGAAAAATGGTATAGAATTCATTTGATAATGTGTTTATTGGGGGCATCATGGGACACAAAATGGCAACCACGGATATTTTTAGAAAGAGCTTTATTGCAATTATCGTCCTGCCGATGGTTTATGCTGCGGCATGCGTGATGTGGGCGCAGACTGCTACCGCAAAGACAGAAACGGTCGGGGTGGAACAATTTGTCGAGATCGTTAATTCCGAGCCGGCGGCGCAAATTCTGGACGTGCGAACAGAACAAGAAAGAAGCAGGGAATATATCAAAGGCTCCATTAGCATTCCTTTTGATAAACTTGAATCTCGGGTCGGAGAAATTGATATGTCGAGGCCTGTTCTGGTTTACTGTCAAACAGGTCATAGAAGCGCGGCAGCCATGAAGATGCTGTCCGCGAAGTCGCCGGTCCATCTTGTGGAATTGCAAGGGGGGATTAACCAGTTCTTTTCCATGTTTGCGGCGGAACCGGAAGCTGTAAAAAATAATCCGGGAATGAAACCTTCATTTAACAAAGCAAGATCGCTGCTGGTCACGAGGGCTGCTGTAGTCGGCTTGCCGATGCCCGACATTTCTTTTGCTGATGGAAAAGGGAAAACAGTCTCAAAAGCAAATTTCAAAGGGAAGCCGTTCATTCTGGCATTTATTGTTGCGGCGGACATAAAACAGGCTGACTCGATCTTAAAGATCAAAGACAGATATACAAAGAAAAAGAGCAAAATCGTGGTCGTTCCCGTGGTGGTATACCAGAAAGCCGAAGAACAGAAAAAGCTCACAGCATATCTTGGCGGTAAAAAGAACAAAACGGTTTTTTATTATGATTCCGGAGCCAATGCCGCGCGACGCATGGGCCTATCGGGGGTTCCGAGTTTCAGTCTCGTAGATGCGGATGGCGTGATACGAGCGAACAATATCTCTGATGACACAGGACCTGTGGAAGCATGTGGAAACCGGACGCTCGACGAAATGGCGGAAATGGTTGCCTCGGGCAAGTTGCCGCCATACCCGATGTCCGATTCCGAGCTTTCCGATATGAGGCAGAAGAAAATGGTCGGAGTCGCCGCTCCTGATTTTGAGCTTACAGATTTCAATGGTAACAAATACGAATTGTCCGAACTCGATTCAAACGGCGCGCTCATTGTTTTTGGAACGCTTCATTGCCCATACACGTTACGTGAACTCGAAACGGTAAACTCGTGCGAAAGAACTCACAATGGAAAGCCTGTAAAGGTTCTGGCCGTGCTGATGGTCCCGGATATGCAGGAAGCGCAACGCATGAAGGAATTCATTGACGCCAAGAAGATAAAATATCCGTTGCTTATGGATACAGACGGGTCCGTATTCGAAAAATATAACATCACATCCGTTCCGGTATGGTGGATAGTTGGAGAAGACGGAATTATTCGTCACATGGACGTCGGCTTTTCGCCGGCAACATGTGACAAGGTCGCTGGAGTTCTTCCTTAATGAAACCGAAATACACTGAGTTCGTTGAAACAATACTCGACAGCATTGCTGACGGCGTATTTACAATTGACCGCGGTAACGTAATTACTTCGTTTAACAAGGCCGCCGAACGGATTACCGGCTACACGAAAGAGGAAGCTGTCGGTCGGTTCTGCTATGATATTTTCAGAGCGAATATTTGTCAGGGCGCATGTGCGCTTGAGGAGGCGCTTCACACGGAACGAGACGTTGTGGACCGACAGTTGAATATCATAAACCGTGAAGGAGCGACAATACCGATCAGCGTCAGCGCATCCGTCCTGAAGGACAAAAATGGAAACGCCATCGGAGGGGTGGAAACGTTCCGTGATCTGTCGGCCATCGAGGCGCTCAAGAAGGAAATCTCAGATAAATACACGTTCGAAGATATCATCAGCAAGAACAGCGGAATACAGAAAATCTTCAATATTCTCCCCGACATAGCAGAAAGCGACGCGACGGTATTGATAGAGGGGCCGAGCGGTTCCGGCAAGGAGTTGTTCGCGCGGGCGCTCCACAATCTGAGTCCGAGACGGGATAATCCTTACATCGTTGTCAATTGTGGCGTGCTGCCGGAAAATCTGTTCGAATCCGAGTTGTTTGGATACATGAAAGGCGCTTTCACTGATGCCGTAAAAGACAAACCCGGACGTTTCGCGCTTGCCGAGGGAGGAACAATATTCCTTGACGAGATAGGCGATATTTCAGGGATTTCGCAAGTGAAGCTTCTCCGCGCAATTCAGGAAAAGGAGTATGAGCCGCTGGGCGCTGTTAAAACGGTCAAGGCGAACGTGAGGGTTATTACAGCCACAAATAAACCGCTCACGAAACTGGTTTCGGAAGGTAAATTCAGGCAGGACCTCTATTATCGGTTGAATGTCGTTCGACTTGAACTGCCGCCACTCAGCCGGAGACGCGAGGACATCCCCCTGCTTGTAGATCATTTTATTAGGTTATTCAATCTGAAGCGCGGTAAGAATATAACAGGCGTGTCGGATGAAGTAATTCGTGTATTAATGCACTATCCATTTGAGGGAAATGTTAGAGAGCTCGAAAATGCTCTCGAACATGCTTTCGTGATATGTCATGGAACCCGAATTGAATTGGAGCACCTGCCGCTGGAGATGTTGAATTTTAAGCCGGGGTTAAATACACCGTCAGCCTCTCCGCTTGATGATGCGGAAGCCCAAGCTCTCAGAGCTGCGCTTGAAAGAAATAGCAACAATCGTACCGTGACCGCTCGTGAGCTTGGAATCAGCTATACCACACTCTGGCGAAAGATGAAAAAGCTCGGTATAAACTAACTATCGAAATATTTCACAAGCTGCAATATTTCATTTCAACTATTTCATATATGCAATACGCGTGCGACACAACCTCTCTTCCCATATGCATGCCTGCTGGCAATTATAACAAAATATCCTTTTGTTTAAGCCATATTTGAACATGCGGCTCTAATGCCTTTGATGTGGCACGTTTATTGCATTTATAAATGTACGATGAAAGACATGAAACTCGCCATAACGGTTTTCGGAGATCAAGTCTCACCAAGGTTTGACTGCGCACAGAGCATTCTTTTTGTTGACCTTGCAGGCGACAAAGAGATTTCGCGCCGCTCGGTTCCAATCTCTGGAATAAACGGTATTCAGCAAATGAAAACCATATCATTTGAGTGCGTTAACGTTATCATCAGCGGAGGTATGCCCGGATTCTATCATAGAATGGCTGAAGCTATTGGAGTAGAAGTCATCTTCGCCACAGGTTCAGTAGAAGAAATTCTTGACTGCATAAAAGAAGGCGAAAGGCCTCCCGGCAAACCATCATGTTGTAATGGACGCGGTTTCGGGCATGGCAAAGGAAATCGTTTCGGATCAGGAAGACGCGCTTTTGATAAAAAATAGCTTTAACGGAGATACATGATATGCCTAATAAAGACGGAACAGGACCAGCGGGAAAAGGATCAGGAACAGGCCGTAGACGTGGAGCATGCAGAATAAGAAAATCGGTCGGTTCAAATGGTGTTAATGCCGATGCTTCAGTCTCGGAAGAAAATAATCCGCAAAAAGTAGGTAGAGAAAGAACCAAAGGCTTAGGGCCGTCAAAAGGGTTACAAAGAAAAGCAGGAAAAACAAGCGAGTTTTCAAATCCCGAATGGTGGAAATGAAATTTTGCGAAGAAGGGAGGTGAATAGTATGCCAAGAGGTGATGGAACAGGCCCGAAGGGAATGGGGCCGAGGACAGGCGGGGGATTCGGATTCTGCGGGTCGAGCGCGAATGCCGGGGCAGCAGAAGAGTTGCGCGGCGTCGGGCAAGGCGGTTTCCCGCGTGGTGGCGGAAGAGGCAATTGTTACGGTGGCGGTCGCGGAATGGGGCGGCGTGGTTTTGGATTTAGAGGGCGGGCAAGTCAGCAGGATGAAAAGACAATTCTTTCAAACCGGGCGATTGCGCTCGAAAGCGAACTGGCGGCTACAAGAGAGAGGATAGAGTCACTCGATAAGAACACCGGACTGAAACAGGAATAATATTTTGTACTGCGGCCTTTCGGGAGAGCGTACGGCTCCCGTAGGTCTTCTTTTGAGAAGGTAATTAACAACTGAGACATGTTGGAGGATGGAATGCCCGATATTAAAAAAATAGGCATCATCATCTGTGACCGTTATAAGGATTGCGGAGGCGGTAAATGCTTTCGTGCGCTGCGCGAGCGGCAAGGTAGCTTTTCTCGTTACACCGCTTACGAAACTTTAGAGATAATTGGGTTTTCAAGTTGTGGCGGCTGTCCGGGAGGAAACGTTGAATCCGTTCCTGCCGAGTTCTTAAAGAATGGATGTGATGTTGTGCATCTTGCGACAGGTCTGGTGGTTGGCTATCCTCCTTGTCCTCATATAAGACAGTTCAAAGCATTTATCGAAACTCATTATGGATTGCCCGTGGTTGTGGGAACTCACCCCATTCCTCTCAAATATATGGAAGCCCATAGCAAACTTCAATTTTGGAATGAAGCCGGCATGAAAGATATCATCGCTCACCTCTTAGAGGAGCGTCGCGATGTTATGGAATCATACAATTAAAAAGAAGATGGAGACGATATGAAAATCGCAATTTCAGCATCAGGAAAGACGCTTGATTCGCAGGTTGATCCCCGGTTCGGTCGCGCTGCCGGGTTCATCATTTACGACATGGAAACCGGGACATTCGAATATAAAGATAATTCGCAGAATCTCAACGCTATGCAGGGCGCGGGCATCCAGAGCGCAAAGAACATATCGGATTACGGCGTGGGCGCGTTGATCACCGGTCACTGTGGACCCAAGGCTTTCACAGCTTTGAATGCCGCCGGGGTGAAAATATACGCCGGCGCTGCGGGAACTGTTGCGGAAACAATTGAAAAATTCAAAGCGGGCGATCTCTCAGAAGCAGAGAATGCTGATGTTGAAGGGCACTGGATGTGATGCCTGAAGCAACCATCAAAAATACAATCGCAATTGCCAGCGGCAAAGGTGGAACAGGGAAAACCACTGTTGCGGTGAATCTTGCATTTATGCTTCGAGACACCGGACACAAAGTACGGTTGATTGACTGTGATGTTGAAGCCCCGAACGCGCATATATTTATGAAACCTGAAATCATGGAATCAAAGACGGTTTATGTTCCCGTGCCGATTGTTGATGAAGCGAAATGCAATGGCTGCGGTCGTTGTGGTGAAGTGTGTCGGTTCAGCGCAATTGTTGCGCTTGGCACGAAAGCGATGACGTTTCCATCGTTGTGTCACGGGTGCGGCAGTTGCATCCTTACCTGTCCCGAAAGGGCTCTCCGCGAGGGAGAACGTGAAGTCGGTGTCATGGAAAAAGGAATGGCTTCCGGTGTTGAATTCGCTCACGGGCGGCTTCGCGTGGGTGAAGCCATGTCGCCGCCTCTTATAAGAGCGGTGAAGAAGCTCGAATCCGATGCGGACGTGACAATCATTGATTGTCCACCCGGAACTTCCTGCCCGGTTGTTCAGTCGGTTCGCGGCAGCGATTACGTTGTGTTGGTGACGGAGCCGACGCCGTTCGGGCTAAATGATCTTATACTTGCCGTCGAAATGATTCGGGAAGTCGGGTTGCCGTTCGGCGTCATCGTGAATCGCATGGGCGCCGGGGATCAGAGAACACACGATTTCTGCTTGGCAAATAATATTAAGATTATAGGCGCGATCCCGGACGACCGCCGCATAGCTGAATCATATTCCAGAGGTCGCCTGATCTTTGACGACCTACCGGAATATCGCGGGCGATTCGAACAGATAATAGAAGCCGTCAAGGAGCGTATGCCGGCTAATAACCGATCTTGATAACATTTCATTAAAAGGAAGGCGGCGAAACGAAACCACTATGGCTATTGAAGAATATGATAATATGAATTACTGGCGATGTCCGCCATTGGGCGGCCCCGTTCCATTCAAGCATTGCAGAACGACAAACAACGGGCTGCCATGTTTGAAGATGCCGGACTGCTGGCAAGGCAAATTCAACGCGATTCAGTTTCTCAAAGACAACTATTCGGAGGAGGAGCTAAAAACAGCTTTCTCTCCTCAGCCGGGCCGTTTGGAAAGATTACTCGAATTGTTGGACAAGTATTCAAGAGAGAAAAGCGAGGAATAGGAATCAATGATGTTGAAAGAACTTGTTGTCGTCAGCGGCAAGGGCGGAACCGGCAAGACGAGCATAACGGCGTCATTCGCGGCTCTTGCGACTAATAAGGTTATCGCTGACTGCGATGTTGATGCCGCCGACCTGCATCTCGTGCTCGATCCTAAGATAATATATAGGGAATCTTTCACCGGCGGGACTGTAGCCGTCATAGACATGAATAAATGCAACTACTGTGGAGCCTGTAGGTACCTGTGCCGGTTCGATGCTATCAGCGAGAATTACAAAATAGACGCATTCTCATGCGAGGGCTGCGGCGTCTGCATGTATAACTGTCCGCGCGGCGCTGTAAAAATGGAAGAAAAGAATGCGGGGGAATGGTTCATATCCGAAACACGCTTAGGCCCGCTTGTACATGCCCGATTAATTCCGGGACAGGAAAATTCCGGGAAGCTTGTTTCTATTGTGAGAGCGAAAGCGAGAAGTATTGCCGAGGAAAAAGGGTTTGATTTAGTTTTGATAGACGGTTCGCCCGGCATAGGATGCCCGGTCATAGCATCCGTAACCGGAGCTTCGCTTGTTCTTGCCGTGACTGAGCCGACGCTTTCAGGGTTGCATGATCTTGAACGTATCCTATCACTCGCCGGACATTTTCGGATTCCATCGGCTGTATGTATCAACAAATATGATATCAACTCGGAGATGGCGGATTCAATCGAAAAATATTGTGATGAAAAAACAATCCCGGTAATAGGGCGAGTCCCTTTTGACCCAGTAGTCACAAAAGCGCAAGTCGCGGGCGTGAGCGTAGTCGAATATTCAGGCGGCTGCGCTTCGCTTGAAATTCGGAAATTATGGAGAGAAGTTTGCTATCGAACGGAAATCTCGGAAAAGGACACTGAGCGTGTATGAATTCGCAAAAAGGAACAATAATGACGATCTGTTCATCCACTTCCAGAGGCGCTGGGAAGTCCATGATTAAAGAGGGGCTGCTCGTTGCGGGACACGGCTTGATGGGCGACGCGCATGGGGGGCCGGGTCGCAGACAAATAAGCCTTCTTGCATGGGAGGATGTTTTAGCGGCGAACAACGAACATCATATTAATGCCGGTTCAGGAGACTTTGCCGAAAACATAATGACAAAAGGGATTGACTTCAAAACCATTACGATGGGCGCGAAATTGAGAATGGGCGGCGCTGTAATACGTATAACTGAGAGGGGAAAACATGAGCATACACCGGATGATTACAGTTTCAAAGGAATCGCGCTGCTTGCAAAAGAAGGGCTTTTTGCCGAGGTGATTGAGGGCAGCTACATATTTGATGGGGACATGATAACAATAATCAACATCGCAAACGGAGTGAAATAAATGCCTATTTACGAATACGAATGTTCCTCATGCGGGCACGGATACGAACGCAGGTATGAAAGCAGCAACGACAGGGATATCGCTCCGCCTTGTCCGAAATGTGGCGCGACGGATGCGAAAAGGCTTTTTTCATCATTTTCCGTCAACCGCCTTCAATCTTTAGGCGGAGGGAAAACGTGCTGCGGCGCAAGTGATCCCGGAGCCGGCGGATGCAGTGCGCCGGGATCCTGCTGTGGTAAGGGGGAATAATCGATATGGCAGATGATTCAAAACCGAATGCTAAAACTTCTGAATCGTTTATTGGATGGTTGAGAAACCACTTTCCACAGGATGGCGGATATGCGAAATTATCGGTAGCCGAGGAAATGTGCAACATCGGCCCGGTCGAAAATGCTGACTGCTACGGCAAGATATGCGGCATCTGCGGCGACACGATGGAAATATGGTTGCGCATAAATGACGGAGTGATCTCGGAAGCGCGGTTTCTGACAGACGGGTGTTTTTCATCACAGTTGTGCGGCGCCGCTGCGACATATCTGGCGAAGAATGAAACACTGATGGACGCGCTTAGGATATCTCCGGCGAGTATCATGGACCTGATGAGCGAAATGGAGGGAGTGGAATTGCATTGCTCCATTCTTGCAACAAGCGCCCTTTACAGGGCGATTGCGGATTACATTCTTAAAATAAATGGTGAAACGATCCAATCGGATTGAAAATACCAGAAACGAGAGGCATGGCAATGGCGGAAGAAAAAGGAAGTGGCCACGAAAAGAAAGCGGCTTCAGGCTGTGGTTCATTCGGGCAGACAACAAACGAAGCTCTTGAGCAGCAGATGCTGAATGATCGTATGGCAAAGATACACAACAAGATTATTGTAATGAGTGGTAAAGGCGGTGTTGGCAAGAGCACTGTATCGGTAAATATAGCGGTTGAACTTGCGTCTCGCGGTAAGCGTGTCGGCCTCGTGGATGTTGACATACACGGGCCGAGCATTCCGGGGCTGCTGAATCTCTCGGATGCAAGGCCGCAATCCGATCTGTCGGGTATGAGTCCTATTGCTTATAAGGTATCGGGCGGAGAGATTAAAGTTATGTCAATCGGATTTCTTCTCAGTAACAGAGACGCTGCTGTTATATGGCGTGGACCGATGAAGTTGGGAGCGATCAAACAGTTCTTGAGGGATGTTGCATGGGGCGAACTGGACTATCTTATCATAGACTCTCCTCCCGGCACCGGAGACGAACCGCTGTCGGTGTGCCAGTTGATCGAAGGGCTGACCGGAGCGGTTATCGTAACAACGCCTCAGAAAATTGCAATTGATGACGTTAGGAGATCAATTACATTCTGCCACCAATTGAACACAAAAGTGCTCGGAGTTGTGGAAAACATGAGTGGTTTTGTTTGTCCTCACTGCGGGGAACAGACAGATATTTTTACGAGAGGCGGCGGAGGGATAATGGCGAGTGAAATGGACGTGCCGTTTCTCGGGCGGATACCACTCGATCCCAAGGTAGTGCAAGCAGGCGATGAAGGACGCCCTATAGTTGAAAATTCGCCTGATTCCACTGCTGCCAAGGCCTACGCTGGTATTGTCGATACGCTTCTAATGTTTGCTGATGAAGCTCATGGGAAAAGTGAGTAGTTATTTGAATTATTTTGCGGATTACAACTCTGAACAGGCCAACAAGTATCATTCATGGTATGAATCTGACAAAGGTAAAGACATAGGATACGAACAGAGGGAAGTTCTGAAAGTCAGCTTAGGTGATGCTCGCGGTCGAAGACTTCTGGATATCGGGTGTGGAACCGGATATTTTACGTCATGGTTCAGCAAGATCGGTTTTTGCGTCGTCGGCATCGACAGTTCTGAAGCGATGTTACATGTTGCCCGTGAAAAGTACGGAGAAGGGATTGAATTCATGTTTGGAGACGCGGCCCAATTGCCGTTCGGCGATCGCTCGTTCGATGTAGTTGTATTCGCCATGTCACTTGAGTTCACGGCGGATGCCGGAGCTGTTATCAGGGAGGCGAAGCGCGTCGCGGGGTCGGAAATTATGTTGGCTATGCTCAACCCGGATCATCCGAGGAATGCAGAGCGAATGGAAAAGGCTGAATCAGAAGGCGGCGTGTTTCTTGACGCTCAACTCATGCGCCCCAAGGTGTTGGCGAAACTGTTTGAAGATGATGGGCTGTGGTCCGGATCACTTGTTGTTGAATCTGATCACAGCCCTTACTACATTCTTAAGACGGTTCGCAAAGAAACGGACGAAGTTAATTGAAAAATAACGCATTTCTGGAGCGCGATGTATTGACGCGCAGATTTGAAAAACCGGAGGTGACCCGACGTGATTATTGATACACACGCGCAATTGTACACAAGAGAAGCTGTAAAGGGAAACGTCGAAGGCATTCCTGATGATCTGGCCAAGATGTTCAAAGGATACAGCCAGTTTTTCAGTGGAAAAGGAATGGAGCTATACACCATCGAGGACATGGATGCGGCCGGTGTGGATAAATCTGTAGTTGTTGCCGTGGACGCGGAAACGACCCTCGGTTTCAAAATCCCTAACGAACTCGTCGCCAAGATGATAGAAAAATACCCTGACAGGTTGATCGGCTTTGCGAGCGTTGATCCACACAAGGGCGAGAAAGCCGTCGCCGAACTCGATGATGCTGTTAGAAACATGGGGCTGAAAGGCCTTAAGATTATTCCGCACCTCATAGATGTCTATCCCAACGGGAAAATGATGTATCCCATTTACGAAAAAGCACGGGAACTCGGTATCCCTGTGCTGCTCCACACAGGCACGCATTTCCACCTTGGCCGCAAGATCAAATACTGCCAGCCTGTCTACGTGGATGAAGTGGCTGTGGATTTTCCGGAATTAAAAATCATTATCGCCCATTTCGGGTATCCTTGGTATCAGGAGGCGCTGGCGGTCGTTCAGCGTAATTTCAACGTCTATTTCAACATCGCGGGATGGTCGCCACGTTATATACCCGACATGGTCGTTCAGCGCATGGATTCCATCCTGTCGCATAAAGTTCTTTTTGGCTCCGACCATCCGCTGCTTTCCCGCAAGCGGATACTGGATGAACTTGCCGGTTTGAAGCTTAAAGAAGAGACAATGAAAAAGCTACTTTCGGAAAACGCGAAAAGATTGCTTCAGATAAAATGAGGAGCGTTATCATTCTATGGCGATATTTTATAAAAACAGGAGGTCAGGCGTGAATCAAAAAGTCCGTGTGTGTTTCGTTGTGTTATGTTTATCTGCGTTTATCATTCAGGGGTGCTCAAAGAAGGATAAAACAAATTCCACGCCCCCGCCTGTGGCATCAGCGCAGAAAACAGAAACAATCCAAGAAGCGACGCCAAAGGCTGTTCCTGCGAGTCAACCAACACCTGCAAAATGGGTTGAGGTGACCCCGGAAACACTTAGGACGATGATCGCCGCAAACAAAGATTTGTTTATTCTCGACGTACGCAACCCTGAGGAACTCGTATCTGGCCCGGCGCCATTGAAAAACGCTGTCAACATTCCGCTACCTGAACTATCAAGTAGATATACTGAATTGCCTCGCGACAAAGAAATAGTGGTCGTTTGCAGAGCCGGTCACCGAAGCGCTACCGCCGCCGATTTTCTCACACAGGCAGGTTTTATAAAAATATACAGTCTCGCCGGAG
This sequence comes from bacterium, assembly GCA_041664945.1. Classification (GTDB taxonomy): domain Bacteria; phylum UBP15; class UBA6099; order UBA6099; family UBA6099; genus JBAYJY01. The sequence continues at coordinate 13,865 of JBAYJY010000040.1, forward strand.
GAATGTCGGAATACAGAGCATCAGAGAAATGATGAGTGGATCGATAAAGGAATATTGATATGACTATATGGAGGGCGACTCGACAATTGCGGCGAGGGTTGCGCCGGTGTTTTCGATTGGGATGTTATGGCGCATTGGCCGCCGCTTCGCTTTCTTTAATGAGTGAAATATACCGGCAAGCCGATGAGAAACCGTCGGGTACAACACATGGAGGCCGCAATCCCGGCCCAGAATATGTTGATGAGCCCAAACCGGGCTAAGAAAGGATAACCTGAATGAAGATAACGACTCTCGTAGAAAACGCCGTTATGACAAGCCAAGGCCATATCGGTGAGCATGGTCTTTCGTTTCTCATTGAACACGATGGCGGGAAACTGCTGTTTGATACAGGTCAGGGGATGGCGCTGCTGAACAATGCCGAAAAGCTCGGATTCTCTGTACAGGATTTCAAAAAGGTTGTCCTTAGTCATGGTCATTATGATCATGCGGGCGGGTTGAAGAGACTGGTGGAAAGCGGCGTTACTTTCGAGCTTACAACTCACCCCGATGCTTTCGATGAGAAACTCGCTTTGTTTCCCGGAAAGGGATTCATTCCGATAGGCATCCCCGGCGGAAAAGAATTTTTTGTTGAAAACAATGTGCCGCTTCATCTCGAAGCCGGGCCGGTGGAAATTGCGCCCGGGATAATGACAACAGGTGAAATACCAATGAAAACCGACTTCGAGAAAATCGAACCGATGCTCTTTGTCAGAAAGGACGGCAAAGAAGGACCCGATCCTCTGGCAGACGATCAGGCGCTCATCCTCGACACGGAAAAGGGGTTCGTTGTCCTGCTCGGTTGCGCTCATCGTGGGGTTGTGAACACGCTCACTGATGTTGCCGAGATGACTGGCGCAAAAACCATTCATGCCATCATAGGAGGCCTTCACCTCGAACGCGCTCCTGAATCTCAGATTCAAAAAACTATTGATGCGCTCCGCGCATTCGAGCCAAAAATAATCGGAGTCACTCACTGCACCGGCATTCGTGCCATTGTACCGCTGGTAAACGCATTCGGAAGCAAAGTCGTACAGTCATCTGTAGGTATGTCCGTTAACTTTTGATAATCAGGAAGCAATAAGAACAAAAATAATACGTTAGGCTATAAACCCAACAAAAGGAGATGTCGCATGACAGACAAGTTTGTAGTAGCAGTACCCAGTGTAGCGCCCGGAGGATTAGAAGCAGAGACTTCCGGTCATTTTGGCCACTGTGATCTATTTACATTAGTTACAGTTGCTGATGGAAAAATCGAGAAGGTTGAATTGCAACCGAACATTCCTCACGAACAGGGTGGTTGTCTGGCTCCTGTAAATATGCTTGCGCAGAAAAGCGTAAACGTACTGGTTGCCGGCGGTATGGGAATGAGGCCGCTCGTAGGCTTCAATTCAGCCGGTATCGAAGTGTTCTTTAACAACGGGTTAGAAAGAGTTGGCAAAGTCATGAGCGCATTTATACAAGGCCAGCTTCCACGTTTCACTCAGGATAATGCATGCGGTGGCGGCGGCGATCAAGGCGGGTGTGGCGGCCACTAATCTTTCCCATGTATATTTTGCAACTACTTCATTACTGACGATAATCAGTTGTTTTCGGGGTGCATAATGAACATACACGGATTCACATAAAACACCAACAGGGGAGACGTCGCATGATACCGAAGGCTATGTTTTTCACCAAAGGAGTCGGTCATCACAAAATGAAGCTCGCGAGTTTCGAACTCGCGTTAAGGCAGGCGGGAATAGAGAAATTCAATCTCGTTCCCGTCTCTTCGATATTTCCGCCTCATTGCAGAATTATTACGAAGAAACTGGGACTGTGTGACGCAGGGAAAGGGAAATCATCTATTGGGCGCCTGCGCCCCGGACAGATTGCTTTTACTGTGATTGCCCGCAACGAAACGAATGAATATGGAAGACTCGTGTCCGCAGGCGTCGGGCTTGCGCAACCGGTTGATACAAAAAGGTACGGTTATCTTAGCGAGGTGCACGAGTATGGCATGGGCGCCAAGCAGACTTCCGAAATGGCCGAAGACCTCGCAGCGGAAATGCTTGCATCAACGCTCGGCTTGTCTTTTGATCCGGAAAAATCATGGAATGAAAGAAAAGACGAGTGGGCAATCGCAGGAAAAATCTACAGGCCGCGCTCAATTGTTCAATCCGCAAAAGGGCAACAAAAGATATGGACAACCGTCATTGCGGCTGCGGTGTTCATTTTGTGACGCTTATATCAGGGACTTTAAGTAATAATACGGGAGCTAATTACTGACAATCATGAAACATAAAACAATCGTTTTTGTTTTTGCCCATCAGGATGACGAAATCCTTATCTCCGGCAAGATCATGTTTGAATTGGCTGCAAGATCAAATGTTCATCTCGTATGGTGTAATGACGGAAGTGGCGGCACGGGTCTCTATGCTTCATACGAGGATATGGTTAAATGTTATTCTCCATGCCTTTTACCGAACGAAGATTTTGATTCGCTATCTCAGGAACGTATCAAGGAGATACTTTCCATTGTCCGCGAAAATGAGGCTCGGACGGCGATGGAATCACTTGGCGTTCAGAGCGAAAACATGATTTTTTTAAAGCGCTCAGCCGAATGGATGAAAAAACCTGATAATGTCCTATCGCTAATTGATGAATTGAGGTGCATTTTTGTAGAAATAAAACCGGATGAAATATATTGCGATGCTTGGGAATGTGCGCACATCACACACGACATCACAAACTTCACCACGGTTCATGCAGCGCGTGGACTGCCGGAATCACAACCTTCCATATTTGAATTTCCTCAATACCCTTTATTGAAAAGTTATAAGAAATCGCTTCTAAAGCATTTGAAGAAAACAAAATTTGCGGATACGGTGATTCATCTGCTGCACTATGGTATTGGACAATTCGCCGATGAACAGGGACAATCGGAAACATTACATTTGTCACCGGAGCAAGTGAAGATAAAGAGCGGGCTTATGAAATACTATGTCTCACAATCAAAATTGACATCGGATTTCAACAGCATTCTAAAAGCACGGGCAACTCTCGGCATATTTCTGCCACAACTCAAACACATGCCGGATATCGAACAGTGGCGCCTTGTGCCGCAGTCGCGCGATTATGGCATTGTGCCATGCAAGGGACACAGATATTCCGAATACAATCAGGGGCTAAGCGACGCCGATTACAAGAGAATATTGGGCGCTGCTCTTGAATCGTTAATAAATAAGACATAGCCGGAATAATCGGAGAACAAATGGTTAACCCGGCTATGTCGAATAGAGGCTGATATACAATGCGGATTCCGTGTTGACAATAGCCTAAGGTGGGGCTTAAATAAAGGTCATGTTTGGTTATGTGAAACACAAGCGGATCATCGCGTTTCCGTTACTTGTGGTGTTTGTTTTTCTCTGCGTATGCATGGAATTCATGCACACGGAAAAAATCGTGTTCCCCAAATTCGCAAATCATTCAAAAATATTATCAACTGATATTTTTTTCACGTGTACTCCAGACAGTACCCCCGTAAAAACAAAAAAGACCTGCCTTGCATGTCAGTGGGAAAAGAATACGACCTCGCAATTAGCATTGATTTTTTCAATCATGTTGTTTATTTCCGTTTCTTTCTTTGTTTTTCAGCAGGCAATTTATCATCAGAGACCCATAACTTCACATTTTTCTCCAAGAGCGCCTCCAAAAGCGTTATAACAATTTCATAGATGTATCTCATCCGGATGAAACGCAATGATTCATCCGATAGGGCGCAAGGATTACATTCATACCCCTATTACAAGAGATGCGTCAAGTTACTAAAAAGTTCTTTGCGCATTTGATAACAAAATTCAGATATAAGCGTAACATCATCTGTATGTGAGACGCTTAACAGATAAGGTTGCATATTAGGTGTCAATGCAGTGAAAGTAGATTCAATAAGAAATCATATTGTTTAAGAGGTTGACTGCGTCTGAAGCGGTCACTTTTCCAAATGGCGAAGTGCGATTGTGAAAGGTCTGTAATATGAAAAAATACACGAGACGTGAATTCCTGAAACTTTCTGGGAGCGCCGGAGCTGGGATTATGATCGGCTCTTTGATAGCGACTACTTCTCGAACAACCGCTTTTGCTGCTGGAAATACTGTTGGTGTCCAAGGCGGATTTATCAAAAACTTCGAGCCGGGCCTTCTTCGTATCAGGGCGCTTTCGCTTGAACCAGCCGTAACATTTAGCGCCAACGCATTCAAGGACGGGAGCCTGAAGGTGTTTTTATCAAATATTGCGGCATCCCGGCTGGATGTGAAATGCGAAGGAAGAGTCGAGCAGACGAGCGAGACGGAAACACTCGTGGAACTCCGCCTTCCTGCCGTTGGAACCACCGGTTTTGAAACATCATTACGCAAGTTGCCCGGAGAGCGACTGAATTTTATTGCTTTCAGCGATACTCATCTCGGAGCCCCCGAAGCAGAGGAACACTTCGCGCGGATTCTTAAACACACGAATCTGAGCCAACCTCTTTTCGCCGTAAACGCCGGAGACAACGTGGATGTTGATGAACCCGCCCAATGGAAAATATTCGCGGAGCGCACTGCGGGCCTGAAGGTTCCGCTGTTTTCAACAATCGGAAACCACGATAGCTATGTATCTTCAAAACTCTATCGAAAATATCTCGGAGACCTGTTTTACAGCTTTAATGCTTTCGATGCTCAATTCTTACTCCTCGACAATTCGCAGCTTCATAATAACGCGACACTGCTCATGGACGGCAAGAATGCTGACGCACAGTGGGAATGGCTTGAAAAGCAATTGAGCGAACCAGCGAAACACAGATTCGCCTTCTTTCATTTTCCGATGTTCGGGAAACGCGGCATGACGGAACCAATGTATTCTGTCGGAACGCCCTTAGACAAAAGGAAGGAAGAAGTGGACCGCTTGATGGCGCTGTTTCACAGGACCGGGGTCGAATATGTCTGTTTCGGACATCTGCACAGCCCTGAGCGGACAGAGAAAGATGGGGTTGTGTTTTTACGGCTTGGCGGCGGTGGGGGGTCGAAGGCTTCCGGCACTGATGATAAAGATGTGAGTTTCGCTCATATCTTCGCGGATGAAAAAGGAATTCGTGACTATACGGTTTTCATGTATCACAATGCAGACGACGTTGAGAAAATAACATTTTGCGAGGCGCCGTATAATATCCCGGTGGGGACTTGTGTTCCTATCATCGTTCGCGGAGTTGCATCGGATGGAAAGCTATTCGCAATCGATGCAAAGATTAACCTTGTTTCCGGCCCCGGTAGATTGACGGACAGTAAATACACGGCCAATGGCGCCGGCCGGGTCAGATTGAACGCGAGGCTTGAGCATCACGAAGCCCTGTGTGAATTTGATGTCGTCTAATTCTTCATTTAGGAGATAGGAACCGTGAAAGAGAAAACATTGAACCGAAGAGAATTTATTAAAACCGCTGCCGCCGCAGGCATGGCAATGACAATCCCCTCGTTTATTACCAGCAAAGTATTGGCATTCCCTACGGATGAATCGCAATGGCCTCTGAATGATACAATGATACGCCGTTTGACTGAGGCTTCACTTGGCGATTCTTTTGAGTTCATTTTCTGCGCCGACGTTCATGTTCCGTTCGACGACAGGGGCACATTTCAAACCATTATAAAAAAAGCAAACGAACTCGGGGCGGCTTTTGTTCTTTTCGGCGGCGACTGCGTGCAGGTGGGAAACACAGCGAACTATAAAATCTTTCTTCGAGAGCTGAAGAAATTCAAAATGCCAGTAATTTGCGCAATAGGTAATCATGATACGTCGTTCGAAGATTACTCCGATCAACGGGAATGGAAGAAAAGGTTCGGTGTTCCTCATTTCAGATTCGATGCAGGCGGGCTCAGAATCATAGCGCTCAACAATGCGAACCATTTTCTTTTGGAAGAAGATTATTTGTTTTTAGAGGAATCTCTGAGAACCGATCTTTCAAAGATAGTCACAATGCATCGCCCTGTGAACTATCTCAATCCGCTTTACGAAACACCTATGGAGGACAAAACGGGACGATTCCGTGCGCTTGTGGAAAAAGGCGGCGTCACTGCCGTTCTCACCGGGCACGAGCATCATTACGGATTCTACGAAATAAACGGCGTTAAATACATCGTATCGGGCGGCGCGGGAGGAAGGCTCAATGATAACACTGAGAACAATTTTCACCATTTTCTCCTGATAAAGGCAGGAAAGAAGACATTCAATTTCAATGTCGAAAAAATATAACAACATATTTTCAGCGATGAAGGGGGATTAAAAATGAACAGCAAAGATGTCAAAGAACAACAAGGAATAAGCCGCAGGGAGTTCATCGCAGGCGCTGCTGCGGTGGGCGCCTCGCTTTTATTTAGCAAAAGCGCTTTCGGGCTTATGTCGCCGATACCGAAAGACGCCATGGCTGAAGTCCTCTCATTAAAAGCGAGTCCCGGCGGAACATTCAGAATATTGGTGGTCACTGACCTGCATTTCTACGCCAACCATCTCGTCGACGCGGAAACGGTTCGGGACATCAAGAACATGGTCAGGAAGTTCAAACCCGACCTGATAATCCCAACAGGAGACAATTGGCATAACAACCCGGGAGGCCACGGTATCGAATTCTGCGAATATGCCTGCGAACAAATGGGAAAAATGAAAGCGCCATGGGCCTTCGTATGGGGGAATCATGATCAGGTGGACGACTACGACATGGCACATAAGATGATCAGGGAGGCGAATAACTCTCTATATCGCGGTGGCGCCGCGGACGGCAACTACAGGCTCGAATTGAAGGATGCTTCAGGCGAAAAAACGCTCTGGAACCTGATCATGCTTAACGATTCGCGCGGCGGGATGAGAGATGAGCAGATCGATTGGCTGAAGAAGGAAGCTGCAGCCATCAAATCGGCCTCGCTACAGCCGCCGCCTGCTTTTCTTTTCTTCCACATTCCTATAAAGCAGTACGACGACCTTGCCAAGTCAGGACATGCAAAAGGCATGAAGATGGAGAACGTTAGCTATGATGAAAGCATAAACAATGCCCTCTCCGCATTTAGTGAAACCGGATTTGTGAAAGCAGCATTCTGCGGACATGATCACGTGAACAATTACTGGGGAGTCCAAGGTGGTGTTTTCCTCGAATATGCGCGGGCAACTGGATCCGGCGGTTATGGACATGATAGATGCAAAAAAGGCGGAACGATAATCGATATGAATACAGCGACTGGAGAATTCAAGACGACCACGGTCTTTGCCGACGGATCAACATGGGAGCCGAAGGTGTTTATTGGATGACACGATACAACGAGATACAAAGTTATGTGGCAAACATTGATTGAATTATAAAACGGAGGAAAAAACGGAATGAAAAAAGCGCTAAACATTTTTATTGCGGTTTTACTAACAGGAATAATTGCAGCAATTGCATGGCCTCAAAATGCACATGCATCCGGGGCGGAACCAATCACATCTTTTAATGAAACGGTCACGGAGGCCGAAGGCCCCGGGGTCACTCTTCTTTCCCCGGACAAATGGGGAACAACGCAGATGAAATCAATGTCGGGTGGCGCGGCGCTGTCGTCGTCTGCTACCGGAGCGGCATTTGAATATATGTTCAGTGGCGCAAGTGTTGCTGCCGATATGATAGTTGATAGAAGCGGCGGCATGTTTTCTGTCTTTGTGGATGGCAAGGAACTAAAAAAAATCGACTTGTACAGGAACCGCATGGGACAAGGCACGATGAGAATGGCCCTTGCGAACAATCTGACTCAAGGCTCACACATACTGAAGATTGAGATACTGGGGGAACGCAATCCCAAAAGCCTTGGATCGTTTGTGATTGTGGATACGCTCCGCGTGGCTTCTGCTCCCTACGGGGCGATATCAGGCGTTCTTGAATGCCAATATAACACTGGAATGCCGGTGATGCGCGCAAAAGTATCCGCAACAGGCAATGAAGGCGAATTGAATATCGTCACAGACACATCAGGGAAATTTGTTTTCGACGCGCTCGTTCCGGACACATATACACTGCATTTCGAACACCCGGGTTTTACGACGTTGGAACAAACAGGCCTGATTGTGAAATCCGGACAATCCATCAATTTACAGAAAGTTCTTTTTGAAGAAAGCATCGGAGCGCGACCGCTGAAGTTTATTAGATATCCGCTCGCAGTTCGTCCAGTAATCGTGAGACCCGGTGATGAGTTCATCGTGGAAGTCGCCGCTCCTGAATCAGCGGGTGGATGGCAAGCCGCTCTCGAAACGCCGTGGACAAGCGCGCCGCTTGAAATTAAAAGCGCATCCATAAACACTGCGAACGGACTGTGGAATGTCACTGTTGCTGTTCCGTCCGGTGTTTCTTCCTTGCTACATGGGCTTCGACTTAAATTCAAGGATGGAGAAGATTTCCAACCTCGGGCTGTAATGGTCGTCCCCGCGTTCAAAGACTCCATAAAAGTTGTTCATCTGACCGATGTCCATGTTTACAAATCAGAAATACTATTCGAAAGATACCCGCTGTTAGCCGAAGAAATAAACCTTATCAATCCCGATGTTATTGTAGTAACCGGAGACCTGACGGACTCCAACGGCTACACCGATGAGCGCTGGCCGGAATCCGACCAGTATCCGGCAATGCTTGAATTGTGGGACTCATATTATTCGCCCACATTTATACTTCCGGGCAACCATGACTTGAGTCCTTACAAATATGATGATGATTATTTCAGATGGAACAGCTACTTCGGGGTAACCGATTTTAGTTTTGATGTCGGCCCGTACCATTTTACGGCTTTTGACAATGCATTCACAATGGTTTCGATGACGAAGAAAGAGGCATACCGGGAAGATCTTTTCCCAGAACAACTAACTTGGCTCGAAAATGATCTGGCAAGCAATATGGACGCAAAAATGCGGATAATTGCGTATCACGTCCCATTGCATAATACCAACTCCAAGGTGAAAGAACTCGCATCCAAGTACGATGTCGACCTCGCTTTGTATGGGCACCTTCACCTTGATCAGGTAGATAATATACCTCCGACAACATACGTGCAGACCGGCGCTGCCTATGATGGTTCCTATCGCGTCTTGAACCTCGATAACGGCAAGATCGGAGAAATAAGCACAAAGAAAAACGGTTATACGGCCTTCACTATAGGCACATTGAAAACAGCGGTCCAGACATCGCCGGATGGAAATGTGGTCACTGTTAAAGTGAGAAATAAGAGTTCGAGAATGTTTTCTGATGCCGCATGGCAAGCCGACATGCCGACTGCCCAGGAATATACTTGTGACGGTTGCACAATCACGGGCCGTTTTGTGAATGGCAACAAAACGCATGTGGTATTTTCATTTGATATTAAGCCAAAGGAAGAAACGACAGTGATCTTGAGTGTGAAATAATTGCGCAAATGGGTGTAATAAACACTCGGGGAGGAATAATAATGATTGCATTTAATAACAGATCGTTCAAATTGATCGTCATTGCTTTGATGGTTTCTTGCAGTTTATCCATTACTGTTGCCGCACAGAATAAAAGTGAACCCGACAGAATTATTCTGAATCTGACTGAAACCCCTGCGACAAGCCAGGCGGTCACATGGCGCACTAATGAGGCCGTCGCATCCCCCCAAGCACAGATTGAGCCTGCCACAGAACTCAATGAAGTCGGAAAGAATGCGGTAACAGTGAATGCAATTACGGAAACAGTTACCATACATACTGGGGCGACGGTGTATTCACATTCAGTTGTTTTCAAATCCCTTTCACCTGATATTTTATATGAATACAGGGTTGGAGACGGCGAGAACTGGAGCGAATGGAACCAGTTCAGGACCGCCTCTGGTTCTTTTACACCGTTCAGGTTCATATTTCTCGGCGATCCTCAGAACGACCTCAAATCGATTTGTTCTCGGATATTCCGCGCTGCTTACACTAAAGCGCCGGATGCCCGTTTTTGGTTGCTCACAGGTGATATTGTGAATGTCGGCGACGCTGACGACCTGTGGGGTGAATTCTACTATGCGCTCGGCTGGATTCCGAGAATGACACCGATGATACTTGTCCCCGGCAACCACGAGTATAAGAAAATATCGAGCGCCCCGCCTAAAATAGAAGCCAACAAGCCTATCAGTCTTGAACAGAAAGGATTGACCAGCTTGTGGCGACCGCAGTTCACTCTTCCAGAAAACGGACTAAAGGGGCTGGAGGAATCTGTTTACTACATTGATTATCAAGGTGTCAGATTTATCATGCTTAACGGCACTGAGAGGCTTGAAGAACAAGCAAAATGGCTGAAAAAGGTTCTGGAAAAAGACCCACAGCGATGGACTATCGTTTCCATACATCAACCTTTTTATTCAACCGGTGAAGACCGCGATAATCCATATCACCGGCAACTTTTTGTTAAACTTTTCGACAAATACAATGTCGACCTCGTGCTTCAGGGACACGATCACACTTACGGTCGCACATATAAACTCCGGAACGGGTCCAAGGTTGAGGGCAATGAAAAAGGAACGATCTATGTCGTTTCGGTAAGCGGGCCCAAGACATACGACGTGAATAAGCGCTTCGAGAGCATCATGGCAAAAAGCGGAACCAACAGGCAGTTGTTTCAGGTCATTAACGTGGATATGAACATTCTGAAATATGAGTCTTATACGGCGACGGGAGAACTGTTCGACTCATTTAAGATAGAAAAATAAGATGTAAATAAGGCCATGACGCTTTATAGCGAATGCTGTTGCGATTATGACAAACATACAAGGAGTATTTGATGAAAAGTAAATTCCCCAAAAAGTTCAAGGTTATCGCAGTGTTCTTAACGGTATTGTTGATGCCTGCGGCAGTTGTGATCGCCGCATACAAGACTCACACAGAGATTGACTCCGGTCTGTTTTTTAAGACATTTCCAAATTTGCTTGGAACAAAGCTCGATGGCTGTGATGTCTGCCATGTCAGAACCACTGCGCCTCCTCCCGGCGAAAAGGGGAAATCCGCAGTTGTGCTGAGCAGTTGTGATTCCTGCCACGTAATAACCGATTATGGGGGTGAAAAAGGCGAAACTCTTAACGCTTTCGGACGCGACTATATGAAGGCGGGACGTGACACTGCCGCTTTTACTGCAATAGCCGAACTTGATTCCGACAGTGACACCTTGTCTAACGCCGCCGAACTTAAAGCCGGAACAAATCCCGGCGACCCGAAAAGTTTGCCTGATATGAAACCCGCTCCTTATGTCGTCTTTTCATTGAAAGATCTTATTGAAAAAGGAGTTTCGATTAAGGAGCAGACCATTTTTGTTAACGTGACAAAGTCAAAGGACGGAGACAGCTATTCCGACATGCGCGGTTTTTTGCTGATGGACGCGCTCGAAGCAGCAGGCGTATCGGATTCCGCCCAAAGCGTAGATGTTATCAGCTTAGACGGGTATGAAACGACATTCTCCATTGATCAATTACGACGTTCCTACAAACAGGCGGTTCCTGTATTCGGCTTCGACAAGGAGACGTTCGGCGAATGCGGATGGGTCAGATACGGTTCGAAGAACTTGCAAGAAGGCGTCCCACTTCCCGACGCGAATGTTCTTATGACTTTCGAGATCAACGGCGAAGCGTATGCGCCCGCGAAGATAGATGAAAATGACCGTCTTGTGGGGGCTGGGCCGTTCAGGCTTGTGGCGCCGCAGATGAAGAATCCCGGATCGCCGGATATTTCCAGCAAAGCCACTGGAAGTTGCGTAGAGAAAACCCCTGAAATATATCGCTATAACAAAAGCTATGAGAAAAACTCCGATTACTGTGTAAAAGCTGTTGTGGCTATTCGGGTTAATCCCATGCCTGCCGGAACAATGGACATAAACTGGTCGCATTATGCGGAGAAAGCAGATTCAGGGAATAAAATTGTGGTATTCGGGGCATTAAAGAGATAGCCACATGAAGAATAAACATCACGCGCTATATATGGCACGGATCAATTTCCCTTGCAGCGAACACTCTGTTGAAAGGAACCTGTTTTGAAAAGGAAAACCATTCAGTTTCTGTGCATCACATTCATTCTTATTTTGGGCATGTGTTTGTCGATAAGCGCTCAGAAGTCACACTCCTCAATCGAACAGGTTTCCAAGATGTACGAACCTGCGTTCCAGACAGCGCTCAATTGGCTTGCTGCGAATCCTGAAGTAATTCCCGGCGACCCCGAACGCGAACGCATCCTGAAAACGCTCGATAAACCTTTCGCCGAGGAAGATGCCAAAATGATGCCTGTCACAGGCCGATACTTCCATGAACGCATGAGCGCCTTTCTTTCCGACTTCGAAAAGACGAAACCTCAAAAGGGTGTGGTTATCTGGAAACTCTATAACCATACCGACATCATCCGCACACCGCAACTCACGATTGCCATCGATCTAATAAATGGCTTCGAACAAGTCGCGTGGAATGACGCCGACCTCGACCGAGCTATAGCCGGTATCGATTTGCTACTCATTACTCATGAACATAGCGATCACGCTGATCCGTATGTGGTTAAGAAATTTCTTAAGGCAGGCAAACAGGTAATCGTACAGAAAGAAATGTGGAAATATGAATCGTATGGGAAAAAACTGACGCGCATGCAAGAAGGATCCGTGACAATAAAGGATGTGAAGTTGACGGTTTTTCCCGCGTTTCAGAAGGACACCCCGAACAATGTCTATTTCATTGAAACCGCGGACGGACTGAAAATAATGCACATTGGCGACGACAACGAAATGGAGCATGTCACAATGGAGTGGTTCAGGAAATTCAAACCACCGCTCGATATAGATGTTCTGCTGCCGAATAGCTGGTGCCCGAACCTCGCGGTGTTACTCAAATACGTGAAGCCAAAGGTCATGATCTCCGGACATGAACATGAACTCAGCCACACAGTATCCGGCCGGCGGTCATATAATTATGTTTACAGTGTCCTATCTACAGTTAAGGTGCCGTTCCTCGTGCCCGCATGGGGCGAAAAGATGGTGTTTATACCCGGCTTCAGCATGTGAATGGAAGACAAAATAAGAGGCAACATGAAAAATGCTATCAGGTTATTGGCGCTGGCAACTGTAACTTTGGTAGCGTTCGGATTAATCGCAACCGCCAAAGCCGAGACAACCGATACTACCGCTTACCACATGAGCCGGGCGCAGGCCATAATTCTTGGAATCGTGGAAGGGCTTACGGAATATCTGCCGGTTAGTTCAACCGGTCACTTATACCTGACACAACGGCTTATGGGTGTGGGCGAAAGCGGTCCGGCAAAAGATGCTGCGGATGCCTATGCCATCTGCATTCAATTTGGGGCTATCCTCGCGGCGCTGTTTCTGTATTTCGGGCGTGTGCGCGCCATGGCGCTGGGGTTGCTGGGACGCGATGCCGAAGGACGACGCATGGCGGTTAACCTGATTGCGGCGTTTCTACCCGCTGTTATTGCGGGAATACTGTTTGAAAAATCCATCAAGCATTATTTATTCGGTATGTGGCCGATCACCGTCGCATGGTTCATCGGCGGCGTGGCGATACTGATTATCTCGGCAAAACACAGAGACACGGGACAGGGGCATTCGCTTGGAGACCTCACGTGGCGTCAGTCATTGCTCATCGGAGCTGTCCAGTGTCTGGCTATGTGGCCGGGAACCAGCCGCAGCCTTGTCACAATCATCGGCGGCGTTGCCATCGGGTTAAGTGTGCCTGCGGCAGTCGAGTTCAGTTTCCTTCTCGGCCTTGTGACTCTCAGCGCCGCTACGGCTTTCGAGGGTCTGAAACAAGGCGGCCAGATCGTCGCCACATTCGGATTGTTGAACCCGCTCATCGGCATTGTGATGGCGTTTGTTTCTGCGGTCTTCGCCGTGAAATTTATGGTGTCCTTCCTTAACCGTAACGCGCTTGCGTGGTTCGGCGCCTAAGGAAGGGCGCAAAGAGCAATGTATCCATGCTTGGAGTGTCTATCAAGAGATTTTGTATTGTCTCCATTTTACAGGCCTGCGGGTCTCGGATGCTTTAAGCATGCGTTGGGAGAACGTGAGTCTACCTTTCTCGGCAATCAGGCTCATGCAGACAAAGACTCGCAAAGATATCCATATTCGGATTCCAACAGAGTACAAGGAGAGGCTCATGCGATTGGCAGATAAGAAGCTTTCGGAAGGTCAATCTTTGTGCGGTGTGGTTTATCTGAATACGGAAGGGAACGCTGTAACCTATACACGAATGGATAGTGCGATACGCTCCGTGTTGATGGACTGTGGTATAAAGAAGAAATCCCCACTACACGCCTTCAGGCACACGGTGGCAATGCGTCTTCTCGCAGCAATGCCTGTGAACGTTGTTGCCAACCAACTTGGCGACACGGTCGAAACTGTTGTCCGCAACTATATTAAACCCATCCTTCCTGAGCAGAGCCAGATCGACCTCGCCTACGACGCAGGGTCAGGAAAAGGTCAGGAAGTATTGTCAGATATGACAGTATTGATGGGCGCTCAAAGCAGAACTGACTTGCCTCTAAATCCACAAAAACCCCAGAAAACAAAAGGGCTTATTAGCCGAAACCAAGAAGCCCCCTCATTCGTATAAGTTGCTAATCGGAGAGGAAGGGATTCGAACCCTTGGCAAAAAACTCTTTTAATAAAAAGGATATTTCGGATGGGCATCCAAAACGGAACGCAGATGGAACGCAATAACGAATTAAATGGACAAGATATTGCCCTCCGCAAGGGGGGCTTTTTTATCTGAACAAATATTGAATATGAAACAAAGTGACGAATAGTGATCTCCATTTACTTGTAGATTTTATTAACTGAGGTTCTGATTTTTGTCCCCTTGGGCGCAAATGCTATCAATTCCTATGCATACCTTTTTTCGTGCATTCTGGCCTCCTATGTAATATCATCATCACGCATATAGTTAAACCCCTCTGTCTCAGAGCAAAAACTTATAAAAACTCCATAACACTGAAAATCGAACGCGCTTTATCTTTCTTATGAACAATATCTTTGAATTTTACAAATTAAGAGTGAATAGGAATATTCGACTGAAGATTATTAATATAGAACCGCTCATGAGAAAACTCCCTCTCATGTCTTAAGTCGCCTGAAACGATACAGAGAAGTGTTTGTTGTGATCAGGGACAGAGGGGAAGCATGATGATTTAAAAACATTTTATAAATCCAGAAAAAATCCAGAAAACTTTCGTTTATACAGGGCAGATGGAGTGAAAAACTTCAAAAGCCTTGGAGGCCTATGAAAAGATCTGGAAACCCAATAAATCTGCATCGAAATTCTTGGATAAACAAAATTAAAAAAAAGCTTGGGCAATCCGAGCTTAGAGGAAAATGACAATGTGTATGAACGAAACATCTACAATGCGCAAGCCCCACAAAATGCAGTATATTCTCAACCTCACCCGATGCTGCACGCAAGACTGCGAATTCTGTGCGGTTGACGCCCTATATAGCCCGTCGATCGAAGGCTGTATTGAGCTCGCTCACGCTGAGCAACTTGCAGGCAGAGAACTCACGCCTGATCAGTGGTGTTCAGTTGTTGAAAAATTGTTATCGATCGACCCAACTGCCGAATTCGATCTCTCAGGAGGCGACTGCTTGGCTCTTCCTTGGGTTTCAAAACAGTTTATTCCATTCATTATGGAACGAGTACAGAGCCGGCAACAAGTCTCGGTTACCTCAACTGCGACTCCGCTTCAATCCTGGCTCGTTGAAACTCGGGCCATAAGCAGAGACAAGATACCCGGCGTTGTACATTTGACGTTTGATGGCTATCGCCCATACTCTTTCGACAACATCCGTCTTTCTTCCCAAATTCGAGAACTTGGGACGGATATACATGTTGAATGTCCACTCAACGTAGAAAATTGCGACATCGAGAAAGTCCGCAAAATCTACGATGCTGTGGAAGATGCTCAGGTTAGCGAACTTCTCCTGATGCGTTTCTTCCCTACTGGACGTGGTGTCGATAAGAACGGACTTGGTGGATTAGAACCATCTGATGATACATATAGATCGGCAATCGCTGAATTCTATCGGCTTGACAAACAACACCAAAATGGTCCCGCAATCAAAGTGCAGTGCGCGCTCAAGCAATTCACTCCACAATGGACAGGGTTCTCCCCGTGCAAAATGGGAAATACTACTTGGTGCGTAATGCCGAACGGCACCTTACTCATATGTCCTTGGGCCTACGGGATGAATGGGAGTCCTCTCAGCAACGATTTTGTAGCTGGTAATATTCTGCATGATGATTACGAAACATGCTTTTCTATGGCACGTGTTCTCCGTGATGCCATGAGTTGTAAGTATCCCCGAGAATGTCGGATTCATGCATTTGTTATGGAATCCAAGGGCAGATGCGGGGCATCGCAAATCGAGGAATATGATTATGAAATAAAGAAAGAGGCCTAAAATGAATTCATCATCAACTAAATTCAGGATTGGAGAAACGCAGCTTCAAAACCCAATTGTCGTAGCGTCATGTCCGGCAACAGAGGATTTCGAACGACTGATGCGCTGTGCTGATGCGGGTGCTGCAGCAGCTATTTTGAAGTCCTGCCACACTTCTGGCAGTTTCCCTAAAGGCATTGGTAATCGTCGTTTCCTCGGTTCCGAGCGCGGCCTGTGGGGAACGTCCACGGTGGCTCGGGAACTTCTGCATGCTGATAAGATGTGCTCCATCTTGGACGACATTAGGAAGCGCACTGACTTCACGGTAATTCCTAGCGTTGCGGGATTCTCCTTGGAGACTTCCGATTGGCTTGACACGCTGCATCTTCTCGAACAGTATCATCCAGCGTGTGTTCAACTTGACCTCTTTTATTTGGATGAGGATCTATCCCTGCCCAATACACAAAGCCGCCTACGCTCACTTATTATCAACTTGCGGCGAGAGTGTGGTCTTAAGCTATTGCCAAAATTGAACCAGGAGTTGCGCCCCGGGGCGGCTGTAAAGCTATTTGAGAATACAGAGATAGCTGGACTCTCTCTACTCGATTCTCTGAGGGGGCACTTGCCCATGAATTCACTGTTACATAAATCTGATTTTCCGGGCTTTATATTTGCTGAGGGGTTGGATTCAGCATCGCTTTTTGGACC
>JBAYJY010000041.1:0-30790 GCA_041664945.1 bacterium
CCGCCGCTGAACTCGCTCTTCAAGCCGCCGCTAACGAAAGCGCGACTC
This sequence comes from bacterium, assembly GCA_041664945.1. Classification (GTDB taxonomy): domain Bacteria; phylum UBP15; class UBA6099; order UBA6099; family UBA6099; genus JBAYJY01. The sequence goes on from JBAYJY010000041.1 coordinate 49, forward strand.
CCGAAGCCCGCGGCCGGGCGCTCATATTCGCCGCGAATCTATACACGAAAGCCTCTCAGTTCGAGGCGCGAACAAAGCTTCTCGTCTCCATTGCAGAAAACTATCCTCGCATTAACTCCGACCACTTTCTCGATGAAGAGTTCGACGAAACAAAAGACTCTCCGTCGCCGGAACAGCGCCTCTCGCTCGCTAAATATTTCATTTCGAAAGAACGCGGCTATCCCGCGCGACGCTTCCTTCTTCCCATAAAGGGAAAGCTTGATGCCGACGGCCTGATGCTGCTCGCGCGCGCGAATTATTTAAGCGCAAACAATGACGACGCAGCGAAGCTTCTTGCCCAACTCGCGGCCAAAAACAATCCGGAGAACGTACGGCGCGACGCATGCATCCTGCGCGCGCGGCTGTTTCTGAAACAAGGCGCTCAAAGCAAAGCGATAGTTCACGCAGGCAGTTGCATCGCCAATTATCCTGATTCCGAGGGTGACGCGCTCGAAATTATCGCGAAGGCTTATTCGATAAAGGACGATGAAGGACTGCGGCTCAAAACAATCATGCGCCTCACTGAACGCGCTCCTTCTCATCCGGGCAACGACGTCAATTTTCTGCTCGTGGGCCGTTTCTATCTGGTCGGCGGCAGCAAAGACCGCGCGGCGGAAGCCTTTAAGGCGATCGAAACCTATTTCCCGGACAGCGCGAGCGGCGCCGAGGCGGGCTTCTGGCGCGCGCGACTCGCCCTCGAAACCGGAGACTCAGAAACAGCGGCCGAACTTTTCAGCCGGATTCAGCGGCGATTCCCGTACTCCTATTTCAATTTCCGCTGCGGACAATACCTCGCCCAGATGGGCATGCCCGACAACTCGCGGCCGGCGGCGCCGCCGCTTAACGCGCTGCTGCCCATTAGCAACACTCACCTTATCGCCGGCAACGCGCTCCGCCACCTGAATCTTTTCGATCTCGCCGACGTTGAGTACAAGGCCGCCGCATCCGTCTCGCAGGACGACGCCGCCATCGGCATCGCCCAAAACCAGCGCGACTCCGGCGACCTCATGAACTCGGTTAAAACTCTCGAGCAGCGCATCCTCGCACAGCCGGCGTTCTACGCGCGCGTCATGTCCGATCCATCTCTGACCGCCCTACTCTTCCCGCGACTTTACGAGGATATTCTCGAGGCAGAAGGCGCTAAATATCAACTCGACCCGATATGGCTGCTTTCGCTTATCAGGCAGGAAAGCCGGTTTAATCCTCTGGCGCGCTCAACTTCGAACGCCATGGGCCTCATGCAGATTATTCCTTCAACCGGAAACTGGATCGCCGAAAAAATCGGCGTCTCCCGTTTTCAGTTGTCTTCGCTTTTCGAACCTGAAACGAACATTAAATTCGGAGTCTGGTACTTTGACTACCTGCTGAAACGCTTCAGCGGCGATTACACGCTCGCCGTCGCCGCTTACAACGGCGGCCCAGGCAACGTCTCACGCTGGCTGGAGAAATACGGCAACAATGACATCGATCTATTCATCGAGCGCATCCCTCGCGATGAAACGCGCGACTACACAAAAAAAGTGCAGCACAATTACTTCGTCTATTCGCAATTGCTGCATCCTGCCTCAAACACAAACAATCAGTGATTTTTAAGTTGGCTTGAAATAGTTAATAGCCGGCGACAAATGCCGGTTCATTCACACGATTTTTGCCTGAATAGAAATAGCCGGCCGACAGGCGCTGAAAATGATATCGGCGTGAACGGGACCGCGCTCACAAATTCGTAACGCTCGCGCAGATAGTTGATTGTCAATTCTTTCTGGTCGGGCTTCGTCTTCGTTCCGAAACCCATGAAAGCCCATACACGTCCGCAGGCGCCGACCTGCCCGCCAAGCTCATTCAGGCGCGCTTCCGTAACCTGTTCCGTGTCGTTGAAATTATATTTTAAGATATCGAAATTCCCCGGAATGCCGAACAGCTTGAACCGGCCGGGCGCGAAATATTCGAAAAGCGACGCCTGATACGTCGGGTTGATCAAAACAACGTCTCCTTCGCGCCATCCGTCGGCGATTTGCTTAATTGCCGATTTATTGTCATCGAAAGCAATTCGCGACAACGCATGGTACATGAAAGATGACGTGAAAGAAAGAACCACAAGAGCCGTCAAAAGAGAAACCCGCAACGCTTTAGAGCGGGCGGCGCACACAGCGGCCCCGGCAAGCGCAAAAAACGGCGCCGCCGCAACGCAAAAATACAGCGGCATAAGCCGCAGCCCCACAAAAATCATCATGAAATAGGGGGTGAAAAGAATAATTATAAGAACGGCGGAAAGACGGAATCTCCTCGCCCGGGATTCCGGGTCGATCAGGAAGAAAATAATCGCGAGAAGCATCGCGGCGCCCACTGCGGCGATGAGCGTGCGCGGTCCCAATGAAGTAAAAGGGCCGATCAGGTATCCCACCATAACTTTTGGAACGGCGCCGAAAAGCGAGCGCGCCAAATGAGCCGCTGATTGGGCGAGAGGAATCCACGCCATCTCTCTCGCAGCCTGTTGCCGGATAGCAAGCGCCCACGGGATGATCGCCGCCGCCGCAACCATCTGCGACGCGATCCAGAACCCATACCGTTTCATGGGAATGCGGCGTGAAACAGCGGCGTCCCACAACGCGACAGCATTAACCGCAATAACAGGGAATATGAAAAAATAGTGCGTGTACAGGCCGGCGATCTCCACAATCGCCGCGATCGCGAGAGCTCCGGCAGGGAAAACCGTGTTCTCTTCGGCGGCCCTGAAATACAATAGGACATACAGCCCGCTGAGCATGGTCAGCAGCGCCGGGTAGCGGTAAATCAGAGAGAGGTCCGTCATCCCCGCCGCCGCCGCGAACAGCGCCGCCGCCGCAAGCCCCGCCCCCGTTCCCTTCAATCGCCGCGCGAGCGCGAACACGACCGGAATCGTCAGCAGATTCAAAACGAGCGGGAGAATCCGCAGATAAACCTCTGACTTCCCGAACATCTGCCAGAAATGAAACAGCAGCATCGGCAGCGGCGGATTCGACTCCGACATCGCGCCCCTCAATATGCCTTTTATTTCCTGCGAGGCAAGAACATATGAAAACGATTCGTCTATGAAAAAAACATTCCTCGAGAGTCCGGCAGCGCGCAAAGCCGCCGCCGCGACAATTATCGCGCCGAGTATCAGCTTATAGCGTTTCTCTAATGAACCGCTGTTTTTATTCATCAAATGTCCTCAATTTATATAAATGCCAAACATCACATCTATCTTCGACTCATTAATTTATTACTTCCACAGCGTTTCGACAGCAGAGCCGGGATAATAGCGATCGAGAATTCTAAGATAAGATGCGCCGCCTTTCCCGAGCTTCATTGCCCCGATCTGGCACAGGCCGACGCCGTGGCCCCAGCCGGCTCCGCGAAACACATACTCGCGCCCTCCGTTGGCGCCGCGCTTTTCGAGAATAAATAATGTGCTTTTAATGTTCCCGAGAACCCAGCGGATCGCGTCGCGTTCAAACACAAATTCGCCGGCATCCGTCGTGACGGTGATCCTCTTGGCTCGTCCGGAAGGGAAATATTCATCGACTGAAATATCCCGCAGAGCGTTAATCTTAAGATCCGGGTTGTTGGTGAATTCAGGCACAGTTGATTTAATGACATTCAGCATTTCGTCGGCGGTATATTTTTTCTCCCATCGGAAATACTTCGACGCTTCGCAGTCGCCTGTTTTATTTTCGAGAAACTGAGCGACCTTTTTTGCCGATGAAAGATCGCTGTCGGCAAATCCTGAGCCGTCGTCCACGGAAACAAGATACTCCGGATTCTCGCCGTTCCAGTTGTCGTTGTAATCGGCGGTGCGGCCGCCGCAGGTGGAGTGGAACAACGCGTTCGCGAGCTGCCCTTTATAGATCAAGGCCTGTCCGCGCGTTCGCCGGACGGCCTCCGACGTTGACGCGACCTCATCGTTCACGCCGCCGTAAACCTGGCAGTCGGTCGTCGAGCAAAGATTGAAGCCGTCGATCATGTGGCGCCGCATATTGTTTAGGAGATAAGTGCGCGCGATTACGGCCTGCGCCTTGAGCGATTCCGGGGCCGCTGAAGACGGCATCTCTCGCGGCAGAACGCTCATGATATAGTCGTCCGCGCGAACAATATTTACAACGTTGAACGTGCCGTATGCGTCCGGCAGAATTTCAACTTTCCCGCGGTATTCGCGCGAGTTTAGAAAAAAGCGTCCGTTGGACGAACGGAACACGACCGGCCCGCCGCCGAGATGTATCAGAGAGCCGTCCTGCGCGTATATTGTCAGCGCCGTTATGTCGGCCGCCTCAGACTCTATTCGGCTGTCTTTGAACCCTTTATCGCGAACATAATTCTGCGCGTGTTGCGCTTCGTCAGGGCTATTGAACGGCCCGAACCATAATGTCCACTGCTTCGGCTGCGCTATCTGCGCTTTGAAAGGCAGCGAGCCGAGTTTCTGAAGCGTGTACTCGGCCTGTTCGTAACTTCGGAACGCGCCGAGAGTCACACGAAGTTTCTGCGGTATTTGCGCCATTCGAATCGTGTACAATTCGATCTGTATCCTGCCAGCTTTCCCTGAATGAATCTCATTGCCGCCGTTCTGCCCGCCGCCTTTGAAAGCGCGGTAGGAGCCGGTGAACCGCAACTTGGCGTGAGTCGCTTTTTGGAGAATGCCGATGCGGACTTCAGGTTCCGTGGCGAACTGGTCCGGGGTCGCGGCGAGCGCCCGCTGCGGCTGGATAAAAGTTGAAAGCAAACAGAGTAGAATCGTGAAAAAGCAGGACTGAACGCCGGCCGGAAATAATGCCTTGCGAACGCTCCCGTCGCCGGAGATGCGCGTCAAAGTTGTTTACCCCACCATTCTAAAGCTTTCGAGATCATTTCATTGAGCGGCGGGATGTGCCCCGTCGGGTCGCCGGGGATGCCGTCCAGCCAGACTATCTCCTTCGGCTCGCGCGCTTTTTCCTGCAAAAGCCTGTTCGCCTCCGTCGGCACTATCCTGTCGTGTTTATTGTTCATCAGCAACACCGGGCGCGGCGAAATGCGCCAGATGAAATTCAGCGGTTCGACAAAGCTCAGTTCGGCGGCGAGTTTGTCTATGGACGGCAGGTTGCCGGCCTCAAGCTCGCGGCGCATGATTTTCGCCGGTCCGATCTGACTCAGTCCGACAAGCGTCTTCCAGTCGCCGCCGCCTACGACCAGCACGGGCGCCTTAACGCGCGTTTCGACCCCGGCGAATATGCTTCCGAGTATCGCTCCCATGCTGACTCCGATGTAGCTGATCCGGTTCGGGTCGACTCCCTTTCGCTTCTTCAGCAGGTCCACAGCGCGCCGGAGATCTATCACCGTCTGCGTCATCGCCTTCGCGTCCTCCGGAATGTCAGTTGAGAAAATGTCCTTGCCGGGCGCCCTTCGTTCACCGTGATACTGCGCGTCAATCGCCAGCACGGCATAGCCCGCCCTCGTTATCTGAAGAACGCCCATGCCTTTCGAGTCTTCCTTTGCCCCGCTGTAACCGTGCTGCATTATGATGCACGGATAAGGCGCGCGCGCCTCCTTCGGTTCGTAAAACAGCGCCGGAACCTTCTCGCCGTTCGCGCTTTCATACACTATTTTGTAGAGTTTATATGACGGACCGTCGGTGAGAGCGGCCCAGCGTTCATTCAGCGGCGCCTTGGCGTCGTAGTTGAAAACCGCGAGCATCCTGGCGTCCGCCGCCGCCTTGTCGGGCGCCGCTGCGAAAACGGATGAAGAAATCACGGCCGCTAAAATAAAAATGAATATCAGCGTTGCCCTGTTGAATTTGCCGGTTGCCATATCGCCTCTCTTTAACTCATTATTTTTTGGAATGCCGCCGTTCGCATGAAAACGTCGGATCACGGATTCACTATCAGATATTTATTCTTCGACTTGGGAATCTGCATCAGCACTTCGTCCGCGATATCCAGCAGATAAGCGCGGTTGTTGTCCCATCCCGAGGGAACCTGAAGCGCCGCGATCACCACATCGCACAAGTGATAGTTGCCGGCTTTTTTGCCCCCCTCGACAGTTACGTGGCCCTTCATCCATTCGAACGGCGTATAAAATTTTCTGAACACGCGGCCGGATTTTGTGATGATATTTCTGCACAGGGAATCGATATTCCGAGCGCGCGAGACAACGCAAAAGCGAGTGCCGTAAAGACGGCCGGCGAAATCCGTCTCCGTGCCCTGCAAGTGAATTTCCGCCTCAAGCATTTCCGCGAGACGCGCCATCATCTCATCTCCGGAGTCATAACCGTACTGGTAATTAATCGCTTTCAGGCTCAACAGCTTTATCTCGAGAAAATACCAACTGAAAGTGTTGCGCGAGCAGAGCCGTTCCAGAACATTATCGAGAAACGGTCCTGCGACCAGACCCGTGACCGGATCGAGACGGTATTCTTTCTGGCGCGCGATGAGTTGCGCGGCAAGCGAAGCGATCTCAGGAAAACCGACGGACTCGGACACAACAGCGGCAGCTCCGGCAAGCCGCAGCTTCACGTTCTGCTCGGAATCCGGATCCCCCTGCGTAATCACCAGAACCGGCAGCCCGCCCGTCAGCAAGCCCTCGCGCAACCGTTTCAGCAAGCCGCCGAGATCAATAAACCTCAGCGCATCGCTGACAATTATCAGCCGGTACTGCTGTAGATTCGGCTGTAAAACCGCCGCTTCGGTGTCCGGCGCGAACGTCACCGCGCAACCATGAATCTCGAGAAGTTCGAACAGCGGCTTAATCGCGGCAGGATCCTGATGCACAACTAAAGTTTTTTCCAACACAATGGATTTTTTCATTTTGCGCCGATCGTAATAAATATTTTTATTCGTTCGAAACGGCCCGCGCCTATCCCTTGCACGAGCATGATTTCCTCAATATTCGCAAATGGTCCGCGCTGCTTCCGGAGAGTGAAAATCCGTTCGGCATAAGAAGGCCCGATGCCGGGTATCTTCTGCAATTCAGAGACGTCCGCCGTGTTTATGTTCACTGTCTGGCCGGCAGACAGTTTCTCAACGGAACCCGCGCTCCGGGTTCCGGTCGCAAACACGGCGCCGCTTCCAGGAACGACTATCTCCTCCCCATCCTTAACGTACGCCGCAAGATTCAGGGATTCCTTTTGCGCGCCTTCCGTAAAACCGCCCGCCGCCTCAACCGCATCGATCACCCTCGCGCCCTTGCCCAGCGAAATCAGTCCGGGATTCGCAACCGCCCCTTTAACGTCAGCCATTATAGCCGCCGCCGGCGAACGCGACTCCTTCAATTCCGCCTTCACCCGCGTCAGCTCCATGCGGGAATAGAACAGCCGCGCCACTCCGCCGCCCACAAGCAGAATTATCACCGCTGCGATAAGAATTCTCTGAAACGAAGTCAGCGACCTTGTTATCAGCTCTTCAGGCTTTTTCTCGATCATTTTTGATTCGGCCTATGGATAGAATCCAATCCGGTTTATTCATCCGGAAACCATGCCTCGAACAACCCTCATATCCATTTTCGCGATGCGCTTATGCCTGTCTCATAATATCAAAAACCAGGAGAACAATCAATTGCGGAGACAGTTTGACGGGACATAAAAAATCCCCCGTCTGAGCGGGGGATTCGGTTAAACATTTTTCTGCCTGCCTTTGCGGGCAGCGCCGCTGATGTTATTTCGCGAACTTGCCGATGTAGCTGTCGATCGTCGCGAGAACCGCGTCCGATTCGAGATCGAGACACATCTCGTGATTTGTTTCCTTGAACCACACGATTTCCTTTTCCTTCGAAGAAATCTTGCGATAGATTGTCTTTGCCGCTTCCGGAGAGACGACGGTGTCTTTTTTCGATTGAAGAATGAGAACCGGGCGGTCGAACTTGGAGAGCTCTTTCTCGACTTCCTTCGAATGCTCGTAAAGCGATGTGAACGCTTCGGTCGCGAAGAACGGATAGTTCCGGTTCCGTTGCTCCTTGAGGAATTCGTCGTTGTACGAGTTCGGACTTTCCCAGTATTTGAAAACCTTTGCGAGCATCGGCGAAAGCGGCGAGAGCGGATCGGCAAACTTCAGAGCCGCCGCTATCAGAACCACGTTCGAAACGATCCCCGGATGATTCATGCCGAGCTCGATCGCGCAGAGGCCGCCCATCGAGAGTCCGATGACGATGATCTTCTTCGCGTGCTTCTCAAGCTCCAGCAACGCGGCTTCCGCGTCGGCATACCAGTCGCTGAATCCGACTCCGACGAGGTTGTGCGGCACGGTTCCGTGTCCGCGAAGAATCGGGAAACGATAGGCGATCTCGCGTTCCTTGAGGAAGGGCTCGATGCCGCTCACGCAGTCCAGCGCAGATGTGAATCCGTGCAGGACCAGCGCGCCGTATTCCGACTTGCCGGTTTTCTTCGGATAATATGTCAGGCCGCTCGTGTCGGGCTTCTTCATCGGAACTTCGATCGGCACGAAACAGCGCTTGTGGTCGACCAGCTTCGAGATTTCCGACATGACCTTTTCGGTGTGCTTCTTTAAAGTCGCGCGTTCGACGCCGTCGATATTTGTTTCCTTGAAGTGAATCGGTTTCCCGTATGTGAGAGTGATCGGAACTTTTTTCTGGACGGGCGGCATCTCAATGCGCGGATAGGCTTCCGGCGGATAGGCCTGTCCCGTGCCGGAGATTCCGCACGGGATGATCGGCACGCCAGCCATGATCGCCAGCCGGACGACGCCCGATTTGCCGGGCAGCAAACCCGTTCGCGGGTCCAGCTCGTCGCGGGACACTTCTTCCTCGCCGGGAATCGTGCCTTCGGGGAATATTCCAACCAGCCATCCCTCTTTCAGCCGGTCCACTATGCTCTGAAGCCCGTCCTTGTCGCCGCCGCGCTTGATATACACAGACTCGGACAGCTCGATCATCTTGCTCAGGATCGGCCAGTCCACGAATTCGCTCTTCGCCATGAAGTGAATCTCGCGCTCGGCGCTGGAGGCCATGCACTGCACGTCCAGCCAGCTCTGGTGGTTCGCCGCGATAATCGCGCCGCCCTCCGCCGGAATGTTCTCCATCCCTATCACTTCAAGGCTGTTGTTCTTCGTGAAACCGGCAAGCATGTTCGACTTGATCATTTTCACGAGCGTCTCGCGCACCGGATCGTACACTCCGACAGTCCTCGCTATCTCAAGCGCGCCGCCGAGTATCGCATCTATCGGTTTCGCTATTTTGTTTAAAGCTTCATACCTTTCCATATCCATTTGATTATTCTCCTTTTTATCAAAAATTTAGCTTGTGCAAGATTTCACATTATACCACAAGACTTTGTCAATGCAAATTAAATTGCGCTATTCCGGATATGCGTAATTGGCGCGTGCGTTTTGTCTATTTTGGCGCGCGCACCATCACCCGTTTTCAAGATGACACCTGCAATTGAGCGTTTTTACGACGCGTTCGCCATCCTCATAGCAATCGATCACCGTCATTGAACAGTTATCAACGCGGAACGGAATGCGCCGCAACATATCGATTCCGAGAACGCAGCGCAGAATCATCGCGCAGATTCCGCCATGGGTGACAACCAGAACCGTTTTCCCGGGATGTGCGGCTATAAGAGAATCGAGAAACATCTCGACGCGCGCGCGGACCTGAATTTTAGATTCGCCGCCTTCCGGCGCGTAATCCGCGTCGCCGGACCTGAGCGCCTCGGCGTCCCGCGGGTAATCCGCCATGATCTCGTCGCGGCGCAAACCTTCGAGAGCGCCCCAATTGCGCTCGCGCAACTCTGTGGTCTTGATAAATTCAACGTCCGGCATGCGCCGCCGCGCCGGCTCGGCCGTCCGCTCCGCCCGCGTCAGATCGCTTGAATAAATTACATCTATCGACTCTCTCGAAAGCCGCTCGCCGAGCGCTTCCGCCTGAGCGATTCCGGTCGCGTTCAAATCTATGTCGGTATGGCCTTGAATCCGATTCCCGGCATTCCAGTCCGTCTCGCCGTGCCTCGTTAATATAATTCGCGTTTTTGACATTAAAAAACCGCCTGCAAAATAATTCCGCAACAAAATAAATGCCGTTGGAATCTTCTTTCGTCAGTTCCTCAACAGAGTCCTGAGAGCGCAAATGACCGTCCGGTCGTCAGTTTCCGGTCCGTTAACGGAGAAACTGTTATGTTGCGCGAAAATCTCCCGCACGGCGCTGCCGGAGTCCGCGCTCACGCTTCGAAGCAACGTTTCGAGCCGGAGCTGGCCGAACTCCTCCTTCAATGCGCTGCGCGCTCCCGAAATGCCGTCAGTATAAAGCAACAGCATGTCGCCAGGATAAAAATCCGTCTGCACGAGCGGGAAAGAAAGTTCGCGTTCGAAACCGAGAGGCAGCGCTTTGCGGCCCACCACCGCAACCGTCTTCTCCTCCTTGCGGTAAAGCAATCCCGGCGGGTGCCCGGCGCTGCTGTATGACAGCAGATTCAGTCCGGTGTCCGCGACGCAAATCGCCGCTGTAAAGAACCGGCCGACTCCGGAAAGCTCCTTGAAAAAGTCGCGGTTCATCGCCCGCAGAAACAAATGCGGATGCAGCAGATCGCTCTGATTTTCTTCAATGTATTTGAGAACCGACGTGGCGAGAATTGACGACGAAAAATCGTGGCCGGCTATATCGCCTATGAACAATGCGGAACATCCGCGGTCCAGATATACGATTCCATGGAAGTCGCCGCCCTGCGCTCCAGCCGGCGACGATCCGGCCGACACTTCGAGGCCCGGCAGAAAATAACTCGGAGCTCCGTCTCCGTCAGCGCCGAGCTTTTCGCCCGCCTTCAATACGTCGCTGATCCGTATCAGCGCGTTGCTCTTCGTCTTCCTGTTCGGACTCACCGGCAAAGTTCCTCCAATAATCAAGCGTTACCATAGTATCATATAATCACAAAACCGGAAAGACCGGGCAATGCGGCGGACGCGGCATACAGCGCTGCTACAATCCTTTTTTCAATTATTGATGACGGATAATACAGTCAAAACTATCTGCGAAATCCGTGATACTTTCAGTTTCCATGTTCCTTATGTCCCAGCGGCCGGACCGGTTCTGCTCTTTAACCGCCGCTCCTCGCCGCAATGCGCTTTTCAGCCTCTGCAGGCGCTTTCGTTGACTCCGCCGGGGTCCAAAGGTTGAGAGGCTTGTTGGAAAAACACGCGTCCCACCAGCCGAGAGATCGGGCGAGAAGCTCGACGGCCATTGCCCCCGCCGCTTTGAAAAAAGGCTCTTCGCCGCGAAGGATGCGTCCGAAAACAGTCCGCAGCAGCCACCAACGCTGCCTCTGAGACGCAGTCCGGTAGTTCGTCCTGCGCGCGAGCCGCATATAGCCGGCGACGATGCTCCGCCGCCTCATTATTATCTCGGCGAGATTGTCAGGGCCGAGGTTGTACACGACAGCGCCAGGCGCATATAAAACCTTAAGCCCCGCTTCGCGGATCAGAGCCTCGATCTGAGGCTCGTCCACAATAGTGTCTTCAGGCATGCGGTCAAAAACGCGCCGGAAAGCGATCATCTCCCCACACTTCGGTTGCCTCAGCGCAACCTGATGGTGCATGTCCCAGAGAAAGTGGACTACATATCCTGAGAAAGAATTTTTGGAATTGAGAGGGATTGGCCTCGCCCCGGCCATGCCAGCTTCGGGGTCCGCAAGCGGCGCAGCCAGCATCTCGATAGCGTCCGGCGCGGGCAGAGTGTCCGCGCAGACGACAACACACAACGGCGCGCTCGATTCGGCGAGAAAAACATTTATAGCCGCCGACTTTCCGCGCCTCTCCGGCTCCGAGATCAGGCGCACTCGCGCGTCGCGCGCCGCGAATTCGCCGGCTTCCTTCTCCGTGCCGTCCGTGCATCCGCTGGCGACTACGATTATTTCCCGTATCCTGACGCTTTGAAGCTCCTGCGCGAGCAGCCGCTCCAGCAGGCGCCCCACATTCCGCTCCTCGTTGTGCGCCATTACGCCGATGCTGCAGTCCGGCAAAACAGACACCGCCTTAATTTACTATCGTGATTGTTATCAGCAAAAACCGTCGGGCAGGCCCGGCTTCGGTTTCGGATCCGGCTCGGGCTGGCCGCCGGCTTCCGCCGGCGCGCTTTCATCCGGCGGCGATTCCGGGCGTTCCTGCTGCTGAGTTTCCTGTTGTTCCGACTCAGGCTGGTATATATGTTCGTGTCTCAGGCCTTGAAGAGATCGCGGATCGGCGATAAACGCCGGTTGAACGGGCGGCCGCCTCATCTCCGCCGCCGCGTCGATGTTCCGCCACTCGTCCGCATAGTACTTGTAATACATCAGAACGAAAAAATCCATTCCGAGCATCCGCACGATCATCGTTACAAACTGAACCCCCATCACAACCGCAAGCATGATGAGAGTGAAGCCGGGCTGCTGATTCTGCCCGGTTATCGACGGATTTAAAAACGCCTGCGCCAAACTCGCCGGCATCCCTATGACCATTCCGAACGCGATCCAGATCAGAAGAATTATCAGAACTCCGCCAATCCTTCTAATGACAAACCGGAACCCTTCCGAAAGTCCGTCGACCGCGCTTATGTCGCGGATGAACACCGCCGGTTTCCACATAAACGTCAGAAAACTCACAATCGCCGATAAGGCGATCGTTCCAAACACGCCAAAGACAAAAAGAACTATTAAAACCGGCAGAACCTCCTTGCCTTTGATCGAAAGCGAGACTATCAGCATCAGAATAGATATGCCGAGCATCGGCAGCATAAGGATGCCGCCCTTCAGCGCCGCTATATAAAACGCCCGCCCGCTGAATTTGCCGATCCCCTCGAAATAATCGCCCAGCCCAGTTCTGCCTTCCGTCGCCGCACGCGCAAACATCCGCCCCATCCCGGCGCTCTGCAACACCGACAACAGCGTCTGAAACAAAAAAACGATGAACAACATCGCCATCAAATACATTACAGAATGCGCCAGCCAGCCTGCGACCGCCTCGCCCGGAAACGACGCCGAACCGCTGATGCGCATCGCTATGTCTTTGATTTTCAGAAAATTCGTGACGACCACAACCACGGCGACGACCGTGTAAAAGCCGGCCAGCACAAACCAGTACGCTATCATTGGAACAAGCAACACGAGATTGCGCGCGAACAGCGCCCATGTCTCATGAATCAGTTCATCTATCGGTTTTTGCACTAACTACACCGCCTTATAATCCACAGAACCGCTTACGGTTTTTTCTCCACGCTGCTGACGCTGCGGCAGAAACCTTCCCCTGTCACTTCGCCCATGCCGTCGATCTTTCCTTTGAACCTGCAGGGGCCGAGCCAGAAGCCGCCGATTCCCTGATCTATCATTATTTCGCTGTTTTCGGCGCCGGCCTCCGCCTCAACAGTTCCGTTCACAATCCCCTTCAGTTTCCAGCCGATGTTGTAGACGGTAAACGTGAACGGGCTCGTCCAGTCGCGGATTGGCGAAAGCGATATCTTCTTGCTGTACTGGAAATCCTGCGCCGCCGCCTTTCTTATTAACATGTGCGTGTTCTTAAGATTTCCTGCGGCATCGTAGAACATCGCAATAAACAGGTCGCCGCCGTCGCTCAGACGCTGCTCTATCATGACAAAATTGGCCATGGCGGCGCCGTCAGGGCGGCCCATCCAGTGCTCGAACCACACATCGCCTTTCACCCCAACCGTCTTTCCATCCAGTTCAACAGTCCCGGCAGCCGCCATGCGCGGAAACGCGTAACCCTGCAACATGCCTATGAAGCCGGCCTTGCCGGGCCCGGACATTATGACCATCGGCGTTTTTCCGTCGAAATAAATCGGGTCCTTCGCGGATTTCAGATTGAGCTTGAGCGGGCCGGCCCACGTTTCGAGATCGAGCTTGTAAAGAAATTGATTTTCAGATACGCGCTCGAAAAGATTCTGTCCGAATTTCATGTACAGTCGGCCCCTGTAAAGCGGGTAAGCGTTGTCCGGCAGCGTTTCGAAATGCAGCGAATCTCCGGTTACGAGCTTTTCGCCGAGTTCCCGGAACGCCGCGACATCAGGATATTTCTTCGCCTTATCCTTCAGCAGATTTGAAGCGAGCGTGCGAATCATTCCCTGCCCATAGGATCGGTAATCATATTTTCCGTCCGGAAGGCGGAGCGCATTATATCCGTTGCGGGCCTGCATGAACTGTTCGCCGGTCTTATGGAAAACCGATGCGAAATAGAACGGCTTTCCGTCCGGCCCGATCAGGCGTCCGTGCGCCACCCACTGCTCGTACGGCAATTCGAAGTGAGCGCCTTCGTCCTTGTAGAATTGCTTGTTGGCGTTAAGCGCCGGCCCTGCGGGCGCCTTCGCCGCCTTTTTTGCCGTCTTTGTTTTAGCCGCCGCCGGTTTCTTAGCTGTTGAACCCGCCGAATGCGAGATCGCGCAGCCGAAACAGACGACAACTAACGCCGCGCAGATCAGGAATGATATTTTTTTCATTTCAGCTCCCCGAAGAAGAATGTTTATTATAGCGTTGCGAATGAGTTCAACCCGCAACCTCTTCACGCCCTGTTTCCCGGTAATTTAACATAATCATATTATCGCATCACGGCGTCTGAATATCGAGAGCCTTGATTTTTTTATAGAGATGGCTTCGTTCGAGCGCCAGCGATTTCGCAGTGTCGGCGATATGATATTTGTGCTCTTTCAGCCGGCGTATAATGTAATCGCGTTCGAACTCCACGAGCGCGTCTTTCAGCGCGACCGGCTCTTGAACGGAAGCCTCTGACGCCGGCGCCGGGCCGGCCGAACTTAGAAATTTATATACAGTCTCGGCGTCAATCGAGTCGCCGGGCGCCATTATGAATATCCGCTCGCAGAAATTCTGAAGCTCGCGCACATTGCCCGGCCAGTGGTAAGCCTTCAGCGCCTCGAGCGCCGAGGTCTCAAGAACCTTCACCGGCCGCCCGTACTCAAGCGCGTACATTCTGAAAAAGTGATTTGCCATAAGAGGAATATCCTCCCGGCGTTCGCGCAGAGGGGGCACTGTTATCGGAATCACGTTCAGCCGAAAATAAAGGTCTTCGCGGAATTTGCCCTGCCGTATTTGCGTTTCGAGATCCTTGTTCGTCGCGGCGATCACCCGCACGTCGACCCTGATAAGTTCGTCGCCGCCGACCCTTTGAATCTCGTTCTCCTGAAGCGCGCGCAGAACCTTCGCCTGCGTGTCGAGATGCATGTCGCCGATCTCATCGAGAAAAATCGTGCCGCGATGCGACAGTTCAAACTTTCCGCGGTGCATGCTCGTGGCGCCTGTGAACGCGCCTTTCTCGTGCCCGAACAATTCGCTTTCAATCAACTCGTGCGGAATGGCGGCGCAGTTCACCTTGATGAACGGCTTGTCCCGGCGCGGGCTGGCCTGATGGAGCGCGCGCGCGACCAGCTCCTTGCCGACACCGTTCTCGCCACGGATCATCACGCGGCTCGGCGAGTTTCCCGCCGTCTCGATTCGCACGAACAGCTCTCTCATCGCCGCGCTCTCGCCTATCAAATCA
This sequence comes from bacterium, assembly GCA_041664945.1. Classification (GTDB taxonomy): domain Bacteria; phylum UBP15; class UBA6099; order UBA6099; family UBA6099; genus JBAYJY01. The sequence continues at coordinate 15,552 of JBAYJY010000041.1, forward strand.
AACCGGTGCGCGATCTCCGTGCGCAAAGCTATGTTTTCGTTTTTCAACTGCCGGAAATCGAGCGCCCGCCGTACCGTCAGCAGCAGCTTCTCTCGCGACAGCGGCTTTTCGAGAAAATCATACGCGCCGAGCTTCGTCGCCTCCACCGCTGTGCTGATTGTGCCGTGGCCGCTCATCATGACCACGATAATTTCCTGCCATTTCTCGCGCATCATTTTGAGAAGCTCAAGCCCGTCTATGCCGGGCATCATAATGTCGAGAATCGCCAAGTCGCACTGTTTCTTCTCATTCAGCTCGAGCGCGTCCCGCGCGCTCTGCGCCGTTCGCACGGCGTAGCCGCCGGACTTCAGCGTCATCGCTATCGTCGTTAAAATATTTTTCTCGTCGTCGACAACGAGAATATTTTCATCAGACATCCGGTTGTCCCCCCGACGGCGGCGCGCCCATCGCCTTGAACGCTATCACGAATTTCGAGCCCCTGCCCGCCTCGCTGCTTACATCTATCGTCGCGTTGTGGTCCCTTAATATCCGTTTTACGATTGAAAGGCCGAGACCCGTGCCGCCGCCTTTCGACGTATAGTACGGCGCAAATATTTTGTCTATGTCCTCTGCCGGAATCCCGATGCCGTTGTCCTCAAAAATCGCGAAAACTTCTCCGCCGGCCGCTCCGGCGATCACTCTCAGCTCGCCTCCGTCCGGCATCGCCTCAATCGCGTTCTTTATCAGATTCGTGAACACGCGGTTCACCTGGTCGCGGTCAGCTCGCGCCATCAGAGGCGCCCCTTCCAGTTCGAAACTGATCCTCACTCCCGTCCGCGCCGTAGACGCGTGGAACCTCACGAGGTTGGCGAGCATCTCTCCGATATCGACATCCTCGAACTGCGGCCGCGGCATCTGCGCGAACTCGGAGAACTCATTCGCAAGCCGTCGCAGCTTGTCAACCTCCTCCAGCACGGTGTCCGCCGACTCCACGAACATCTCGTCGAACCCCGCCCGGTCTTCCTCGAAAATCGCCTTCAGGTTTTCAATCGAAAGCTGAATCGGCGACAGCGGATTTTTAATTTCGTGGGCGATGCGTCGGGCGATCTCCCGCCACGCCGCCATGCGCTCCGACAGCGCCAGCCGCTCGCTGTAATCGCGCAAGTCCTTCGCCATCCTGTTCATGGTGTCGGCGAGCAGGCCGAGTTCATCGTGCGAGCGGACCGGAATTTCCGCGCCCGCAAATTCGCCGCGCCCGATCAGCCGCGCCGCCCGCACCAGCCGCGAGATCGGACGCGTGATGCTGACCGACATCACAACCGCCACCATCAGCGAAATGACAAGTCCTATCAGCAACACATAAAGAGTGTCGTTCCTCGTCTGCGCTATGATGCTGTTCACCGTCTCGCGCGAGACGCCGATCACCAGAAAGCCGAGCACGTCTTTCGTCTTTGGCGATGTCAGCGGCACGCCGCCGACCATGTAGTCCGTTTTCCCGGCCCTGACCTCGTCGAGCGACTCAGGCTGTTTCACGAGCCGCTTTAAAAATTCGCGGCTCACGGGCAGGCTCGTCTCCGGGTCTATATCGTTCGAACTCACCACCGCCCGGTAGCCCTCGAACAACACGACGCGGGCTGACGCCAGCCGCCGCAGCTTATCGACATAATCCTTGTCCATGTGCATGCCGCCGAGCAACACCGCGATCGGCTGGCTCATATAGATAATCGGATAATAAACCACCACCGAAACATTTTCCCTGTCCGGCCCTTTATCGCGCCGAAGCGAAACCCGCGACTCTCCCGTTTCGAGCGCCTGCTTCACAAACGGATCGTCCTCGTAGGAAACGCCGAACGCGGCCGGGTTCGCCCCGTCCGCAATCAGCATCCCGTTTTCGTCGACCACTTTCAGGATATCGAGACCCGATGTTTTTCTTATCGCCTCTATGCGCCGGATGAGATCCCCGGGATATGACGGATATGCCGCCGTGTCGTCGACCACAAATCGGTCGGTCGCGATAGTGACCACCCGGTCGCGCGTGTTCTGAACGAGAACATCGTATTCGCTCCTGATTCCATCTATCGCGCTTTTGACGCGCGAGGCGCCGAGTTCGTCGAAACTCGTCTTCAGCCGCAGATTCAACATCACAAGCACCGCGCCCATCAGCGCGACGCAAACCAAAACCAAAGCGCCAGCCAGCTTTGCGCGTATTGAAAGATGTTGTTTCTTCTTTTTCATTATCTTTTCTGTGATGATTCGTTATTCATTTCATTCCCGCTGCCGGCGCGGAAACGCTTCGCTCGCCGATGAGCCGCTGTCTGATTTATTTTTTCCGGCCGGCGGCGGGTTTCTTTTTCTCCGCGCCGCCCGTTTTTGCTTTTGGCTTGTATTCCGCTGAACCCGAGGCGTCTTTCGCGTTCGACTTATTGGTTTCGCGCAAATACACAGAGTAAAGGCTCGGAGCGCCGAACGGCCCCATAGTCAGTCCGAGGGCCTGCTTCTGGCAGATATACGAAGGCCGCAGACTGAAAAGATTAATCTGGGCGCCGGTCGGCGGGCGCGCCGATTCATCGCGATAGTTGCCCACGCGGCGCGCCATCGACGCCGTAACGGCCGACTGGCCGGCCGCGAACAAAGGTTTCTCGACAGCCTCCGTCAGGCCCATCAGAACCGGGAGCGATCGAAGAATGAAAACCGGCGCTGTGTCCGACGAGTAGTCCTGCATATACGAATCCGGCCGCCCCTCCGGCTTGACCTTGACGCCTGCGCGCGCAAAATCCTGTTGTAGCTTTTTAGCCACCATTTTCAGCGCGGGCCTTTTTCCAGGATACCAAAGCGCCATGGCGGGGCCGGCTTCGGCTGATTTGCGCAGCGCGCGCGGGTCTCCCGCCCCCGGCACGTTATTCTCCGTATCGCCGTTCCCGCTCAATATCACGCGCACTATTCCGTCGCGGTCTATCTCCCGCGACAGCGCCATCCGCTGTCCGGGCATGTAAAGCGCCGCGTCGCTTATATTCACATCTATGAAGTACACTCGTTTCATAGGGGATTGCCGCGAAGGCCCGAATGTTTCATATTCCGTCCGGCTCAGTCCGCCCTCCGGCGCCGCGGTTATCGCCACTTCGCCGAGCTTGAACTCCGTCATCCGGTCCCGCTCGTCCGTAATTACCCGGAAAACCACAGAGTCCGCATACGGGCGCCCGAGAAAATAGGCCTTGTTCGCCGTGAGCGTCAGCGCTTCGCCCGCCGGCGCATCGGCATACTTGAACGGCCCGGTTCCTATCGGAGGCTTGAAATTCCGGTCTGCCGTCGAAACAATCGACAGCGCGGGAAAACAGAGATATTTCAAAAAGTTGGGTTGCTGCTGTTTCAGCCTGATCTCGAATCTGAGAGGGTCGGTTATCTTGAAACCGGTGATCGTGGAGAGTTTATCCTCGCTGAACTCCTCGGCGCCTTCGATGTCGTTAAGCAGCCATGAGTATGGGGAGCGCCTGTTTTTTACGAGCCGCTTGAAAGTGTGCAGAACGCCCGCGGAGTTCAAAATTGAGTTGTCGTGAAATTTTACATCCTCGCGCAGCTTGAAATAATAGGTCAGGCCATCGTCCGATTTTTCCGGCAAAGCATCGAGCAGGACGGGAATGAAACCGCCGCCGGGCCCCGGCGCTATAAGCGTGTCGAAAATACAACTCACTATCATTATCTCGTGATCCTGCGTCATCAGAGTCGGGTCCAGCCGGGGAATTTTTTCCGGAACCGCGACATTAATTGTTCCGCCGTATTTAGGCGGCAGATAGGCGCGCGCAGGACTCGCGGCAAACAACGCCGCCAGAAATATCAGCGCGAAAATGAAAATAGCGCGCTTCCCGTATTTCCTGTCCTTTATCCTATAAGTCATTTTATTTTTTAACGGCGCCTGATTTCCCTACTTCAGGCGTATCCTTTGGCTTTTCAGGGCGCGTCTCCCTTTTGCTCGTCACATTCCTGCTCTGGTTCGCTGATGATTTAGGTTTCAACTTCAAGGCTGCCTTTTTTTCTTCTTCCGCGATTTTCAATTGAGCGGGCGTCGGCGCGCTATACATTGGCAGAAGCCGGAACAAGACAGCGCCGCCTGAACGTTTATTAATCACGCCGATAATTTCGGTCGCGCCGTCCTTATCGAAGTCGTAGGGCGCGATACGCGAAACAGCGCCTCCCAACTCGGGCGTCCTCCACCGCTCTTCAATGCTGTTTCCATTCAAATCCAGCAGAACCACCGCGTCTTCATCTGATGATTGCGTCGTCGCGATCAGACGGCTTATTCCATCCACCTTCGGGACGCATGCCACTGCGTCGCCATACATCGGCTCCGTGCTTGCCTTCAGCGTCTGCGGGCCCTGATACAAATTGATCGCGCCATCTTCCGTGGCAACCGCGACTTGCGTTAGATTTACGCTGATATCCGACCAGCGCAAAACACAGCCGGAATAGTAATCTACTGGAATCGGAAATGCGATCGAGCGCGGCTCAACGCTTGTCGTGTCGACAATCCGCGTCTGCCGGCCGGCGAACGTCATCACTCCCGGCCCGAAATCAGAAACGATATTCAAAGCCGGGTTCGCCATCGCGTCGACAACCAAATTCGACGCCTTGCCCGCCTTTTCGAACCGGCCGCTTTTCCATTCATACGCAAACGCCTTCTTAAAAGGATTCATCGATACGAAAATAAGCGGGCGGCCGTTGAAATTGCCTGATTTTATGTTTCCGGCCAGTCCTCGCGCGGGATATTTTTCCTTGAAAGCGCCGCGCCATACGCGCTTGAGTTTCGTGCTGGACTCAAACCTGAACACTTCCATCGAGGAACCCGTCAAAATCGCTATCCCCAGCGCTCCGCTGTCGTTAAGTTCCAAAACCGTCAGGCCGAGTATCGGACCCACCGGCATATTTATATCAAAATATTCAATTTTACCGGGAACCGCTACATTTAGCTTTTCAATGCCTTCTGCTGTTTTCTTTACCTCTTCAGCAGGCTTTTCAGGCTCTTTTTCCTCTTTCTCGAAATCAACCTGAGCCGGCGGACTTTTCTTTGGTTTCAGAACCGGCGCCGGCGCCGGTTTAACTATCTTTTCCTTCGGTTGCGGAATCTGTTGCGCGGCGGTCGCAGGCAAAAGTTCGGACGCTGACGCCGGAATCGCAACCGTGCCGGTTTCCAATTGAACCTGCGGCTCGACACCCTCGCGTTCCTGCGCGGCTGCCTCCATTTCAAGTTCCGCCGGAGTTTTGAATATCGTTTCCTCAGTCTGTTTTGCCGCTTTCGCCGTCTGTTTTTCGTGAGGCTTTCCCGCGGCAGGCGTTTGCGCCGCGCCGGGCGCGCCTAACAATGAAGCGAAAAATATGACTAAAAGTATTATTTTAATATTTTTCATTGCGCCTTTTCACAACTTCAGACAATCAAAATCAATATAACGATTGTAATGTATATATTATTCTGTATTGAGTGAAATTCACACTACTTTTATGAATTTTTCGGATAAGCGCCTTCAAAGTCAGGCCGGAGCCGTTAATCTCTGATTCGTCAATTGGACAGCGAATCCGGGTTAATTCTTTTTCGCTTTCGCATTTCGTTCGCCTCGATATGCGCCGCGCGAACGGGTTCCGGAAGCCGCGCATTTCGAGAAGCGCCGAGAATCAGGCGGCATGCCGCCGTCAGGCCGATCATGTGCCCGACTGATACATATACCGGTTTGACGCCGTCTCGGGTTCGCAGCGCGCAACCCACGACTTCTCCGTTGTGAATGATATTCGCGCTTGAACCGCGCGTCGCTCCCAAGCCGGCGCTCTCGCCGACAAGCAGCGACTTCGCGCATCCGACCGTCGGCAAACCCAGCATTATGCCTGCGTGGCAGGCGACTCCGAACCGCCGCGGATGCGCGCGCCCGTGCCCGTCAATTATCACCGCGTCCGGCCTGCTTTTCATCTTTCGAAACGCCTCCCCTATCATCGGAAGCTCCCTGAACGACAGCAAACCCGGCACATATGGGAATTTAACTTCGCCTTCCGCGCCCTGTATTTCGACAATTTCAAATTCCGGAAGCGTCATCGCCACAACCGACGCATGAAAATATGACGAGAACCGTTCGTACGAAATATCCGCCGCCGCCACAAGCTTCGGCCTGAAACCGGCCGGCTCGCGTTCCGTCACGCGCGACGCGAGCGAACGCTGCAAATCAACCGCCTCCTTTGGCGTCACGTCCCATCCATGCAGTTCATTGATTTTCATTTCAATCCCGGATTCAAACAGAATCTGTCATCAGGCTTCGGACGCAATCGCCGTAGTGGATGAAATGCAAGGCGGAGGAAGCGTCTTTGCAGTGAATAGAACATCGGTTTATGAACAAAAGTATGCGTCGCCAACGCATCAGTTCGCCGCTATGGCGATTGCCTCGGATTCAAACCCGCGCGAGCTCCTCGGGCGTCATCGTCCAGCGCAACTGTCCCTCGCCGGGCCCCGGAAAACCGGCGACATATATCTTCGCCATTCCGCCCTTCTTCAGATTCAGGGCGCCGTCCGGATTTCCGCACAAATACTTCGCCAGATCGCTCAGGTACGGCTCGTGTCCGACGACTACCACATGATCTTTTCCGATCAATTTATTCAGATATGCGCCGACGCTTGCCTCGCCTCCCGAACCGCCGAGTTCATTCTTGATCTCAAGAAAATCCACGCATTTATAATATTCAGCGAGAATAGTCGCCGTCCGGACCGCTCGCGCCGCCGGGCTGGTCAACGAGTATTCAACCTGCTCAACCATCTTTTTCAAACCCGGCAATATATCGCGGATCGTCTTTTCCCCCTCCGGCGTCAAAGCCCGTTCCGCGTCCGTTTTTCCCTCAGCCGCCGGTTCCGCCTGCCCGTGCCGCAATAAATATATGTTCATTTTTCACTCCACAATTTTCTAATTTCATTATATCCTAACATGTGCTCGGATTGTAGGGGGAAGTATTGCTATAATATTCAAACTCCGCTTCCGGACCGGGCGGGCCTTAATGATAACTGCCGATCTATTCGCGCCTTAAAGGATATTTCGGTTAAGGATAGCTGGACTTAATGCGCGTTTACTTCTATGTGCTGATCAGCGCTCTGCTCGGACTCGATCCGTTCGCGCCGATTGAACGATCTCTCGAAAAACAGTTGCGCGACAAGATCGCCGGACTGGAATCCGCCGCTGTCAAAATTTCCGCGACGCGACTCGGATTCCTGTTCCTCGGAATCTGCCGGTCGGTGACGGTAGAAATGAGCGGCCTGCCCACCGGCGCGATCCGCATCGACTCGTTCAAAATCACCGCAGGGAAATTCCGCTTCTCTCCGTTTTCCACATTCGTTCTCAATAAACCCATAGTGCGCGGCGGCGGCGACACGCGATGGACGATCCGGCTTCTGGCCGTTGATATTCAGGAATACATAACCAGCCGCGGGCCGTTCCTTCGAGGAGTCGTCGTGCGCATCGAGCCGGAGAGCGTGACGCTGAAGCGTTCATCATCGATCGCGGCCGCTCTCAGCCTGAAAGAACCGTTTTCCGTCTCCGGCTGCCTCGCTCTCGACGCCAAGAATAATGTCGCTCTCGACCTCGAACATCTCCACTCCTTCGGAGTCGGGCCGGGCCGGCCACTGCTGAAAACCATCCTCAGGCTCGTCAATCCGATCCTGACAGCCGCGGACATCAACCGTCTGCTTAGCAAAACGCAGGGCGGCCCGCTCGATTCGGTGAAACTCACCGCCGCGTTCGAGGAAATCTGCATGGATCACGGCCATATTGACCTTCAAGGCTCGATCGCCGCCGAACCGGCTCCGAAAAAAGAACCTGCCCCAAAAGCTGATCCGGCCGCAAAGCCTAAAAATGCAACGAAGCCGAAAAAAGAAGCAATATCTAAAAAAGTGAAATCCCAAAATAAAGAAAAAAAGCAGAAAAAAGAAACAAAACTCAAAAAAGAAACAAAACCTAAGAACGAAAGACAAAAAGGATTTCCAAAAAGAAGAATGAGGAATAGTTTTCACAAACCGCCGCATAATATAGAATGAATAACAAACAAACCGGCGTGTTTCCAAGGAGCGATTAAATGAAAATACTCGTAACCGGCGTCGCAGGCTTCATCGGTTCGCACATAGCGGAACGTCTGCTCGCCGACGGCGCTGACGTTACCGGCATCGACTGCTTCACCGACAACTATCCCCGCGAGATTAAAGAACGCAACCTCTCGGCGCTGACCGGCAATTCGCGGTTCGGCTTCATCGAGGCCGACCTCCTGAAAACCGATTTGGCGGCGTCGCTCAACGGCGTCGAAGCGGTGTTTCATGAGGCCGCCATTCCCGGCGTTCGCGACTCGTGGGGCCGGCGCTTCGAACTGTATTTGAACAACAACATTCTCGCAACGCAGAAACTTCTCGAAGCAGCGAAGAACCTGAAATTGAAAAAATTCGTTCTCGCTTCGTCCTCTTCCATATACGGAGACGCGGAAAGTTTTCCGACGCGCGAGGACGCGCTGCCCCGACCGATGTCTCCTTACGGAGTTACGAAGCTTTCCTCCGAACATCTCGCCCTTTTGTATGAGAAAAACTTCGGAGTTCCGGCCGTCGCGCTCCGCTACTTCACCGTTTACGGCCCAAGGCAGAGGCCGGATATGGCGTTTAACATCCTTCTGCGCGCGGCTCGCGACAGCAAGCGCTTCGATATGTTCGGCGACGGCTCTCAGACCCGCGACTTCACCTACATCAGCGACGCGGTCGCCGCAAACCTCTCGGCGCTCGAACGCGGCGCGCCCGGCCGCTCCTACAATATCGGCGGCGGCTCCCGCGTGTCCATGAACCATGTCATCGAAACAGTGAAAAAAATAACAGGCGCCGAAATTTCCATCGCCCTCTCGGAAGCAAAAAAAGGAGACGTCCGCAACACGTCGGCCGACACTTCACTCGCCCGCGCCGAACTCGGTTACTCGCCTTCCGTTTCTCTCGAAGACGGCCTCCGCTCGGAATGGGAATGGATCAAAAAACAATCCTGATTTATCGCTGCCTGTCAGCCTTCAACGTCATTGCGAGGAACGACCGCCAGCGGACGCGACGAAGCAATCCCGAACTCAATTACGATCTCCATGCCCGATTTCGCCGCTTCACATATTGCCGGTTAATTTCACGAGGAAAAGAGTGATCGGCGGGTAGTAAGTGATAAGCGCAAGCGCGGCGAGTAGGAGTCCCAGAAAAGGCAGCACGGCGCCGGAGACTTCCACGACCGGCTTCTTGAAAGCGGCGCTTGCCGTGAAAAGATTTATTCCCACCGGCGGCGTCAGATATCCGATCTCGAAGTTAATTATGAAAATTATCCCGAAGTGGATCGGGTCTATGCCCATCGCGACCGCCACCGGCAAAAGCAGCGGCACGGTGATGAATATCGCGGAAAGAATATCCATAAGGCAGCCGAGGAAAAGAAACAGCAGGTTGACCGTGAGCAGAAACAAAATGCGCGAATGGAAATGCGCCACAATCCACTGCGTCAGCGTGTCCGGAATTCCATTTGTCGTGAGATACCAGTTGAAGCTGAACGTAACGGCAATGATGACGAGCAGCAACCCGACCATCGTTCCGACTGAGCGTGACAGCCTCGGCAGATCCCGCAGCTTGAGCGACCTGTAGAAGAATATCTCGACAATGAACGCGTAAACCGCGCCTATCGCGGCCGCCTGCGTAACCGTGACCGCTCCGCTGTATATGCCGCCGCCGACTCCGATTGGCAGAAGTATCGCCCAGAAGCCCTCGTAAATTTTTCTCGCTATGTCGCCCGCCGAGAATTGTTCGCGCTTAACGCCCGAACGCGCGCCGATAAACAGCGAGTAGCCTGTAAAAAGCGCGGAAATGATTATTATCGGAACGACACCGGCGATGAAAAGCGCTTCGATGTTGACCTCGCCGACAACGCCGAAGATCAGCACGACTATGCTCGGCGGCACGAGTATTCCGAGCGAACCGGCGGATGTGACGAACCCGAGCGAAAATTTTTCGTTGTATCCGCCCTGAATCAGTCCCGGATAAATCATTGCTCCGACGGCGATTATCGCGGCCGGCGTCATTCCCGCTAGCGCGGCGAAGATCAGGCAGGCGCAAAGCGTCGCCAGCGGCAGTCCGCCCGGCATCCAACCCACGGAGGCGCGCACGAAATTCACAAGCCGCTTCGCGCTCGATCCATCGGCCATCAGCGTCGATATCAGGAGAAACAGCGGAATCGCCGGAAGCGCCGTCCGGTCCGTCATCGTAAACATCTGCTGAGCCATGATCGTCAGCGGCGCGCCGGTCGCTATCAGGCAGATCGCGGTAACCGTCCCGATCACCGCGAACAACGGAACGCCGAGAAGCATCAGGCCGACAAAAACGATTGCGATCAGGGCCGCGATCATAATTCCGGCTCCTTCTCGCCTTTTCGCGCCCTTATCGCCAACCCGCGCGCCGCAAGCAATATAACGCGCGCCGCCATCAGCGCCGAGGCGACCGGCAACGCCGCGTAGACCGTCCACATCGGCAGTCTGGCCGCCACCGACCGCAAACCGGCCGCATACGTCATCTGAACGTATTTTACTCCGAGAATGAACGCCCCGACACACAGAAAAAAGCAGAAAAGCAGGACAGCGACTCGCACTATACGCGCCGGCAGGCCGGTCAACTTATCAGCTATCAGGCCCACCGCGATATGGCTGCGGCTTCGCACCGCCGCGCTCGCCCCGATGCACATTATCCAAACCATCAGATACAGCGCCAGCTCGCCTGCCCACGCAAGGCTGATTCCGAGCATGCCGAACGCCACCTGCGCGAACAACGTCGCGACCATGACCGCTATCGCGACCGTCAAAAATGACGTCTCGAATATCCATATCGCCCTGTCTGCGAATGTACCTATCTTTTTCATCTTATTCCAAAGTCTCTAAAATAAGCATTTTTGTTCATAAAATAGTTAGCATTTAATCTCTCTTAAGTAAAGAGAAGTTGACTCAACATATAACATTGTAACAATGTTATGTTTCCGGCAATTCTTTCCCCGTCGACCTGTTTGTCGCGTATCAGCCATCGGCGACAATCTAAAATAATCAGTTAATTCGCGGAAAAAACGGGTATATATAAAGTGGACAAGAGAAACTCCGGAGCTCCTCGGAGGGCGATAGGACCAGCTCCCATCGCCGTTCGAGGCGGTGATCCGGATGAGACCTGGAACATGCGACATAGGCAAGCTCAGCAACAAAGGTCATGTCCTTATAAAATTGACAAGGATAGCCGCCGCGATAGTGTTGTCGCAGGCGGCTTTTTATATTCGGACCGCCGCCGCCGAAGCGGAAACAAAGCTCCCGGTCCGCCTCGTCAAAATCGCCTCCGCTCAAAACCAGACTCTTAATATAATCGAAATAGACCTCGCCGACGGCAGCCTCGAACTTGCGCACCTCACGCCGCCGGATTACCCGAAACGCGACTCGTTCGACGATTTTATCAAGCGGTCGCGCCCCGCCGCCGCCATCAACGGCTGCTTCTTCGACATGAACTCCGGCGAACTTGTCGGCCACGTTTACCGCAACGGCGACCGCGAGATCGAGGGCTCCTTCAGCGCCGCCTTCGCCATCAGCGCCGACAATAAACCCGTCATTAACTCAATCGACAAACTCGGCGACGTCTCCAAATACAAACTCATCATCGGCTGCGTCGATATCCTCATGAAGGACGGTAAAATACTCGTCAGCTCGAAAGCGGACCTCGTTCGCAACGGACACAACCCCTCGCGCCGCAACGACATCTACAAACCCGCCCGCCTGAGCGCGATCGGCGCCGGACCCGACGGAAAAATTTATCTGATCGCTACCAATAGCAAAATGAGCATCTACAAATTCGTTCAGGAAGTTAAAGACCACACCGCAATAACCGATCTGCTCGGCCTCGACGGCGGCTCTTCGAGCGGCCTCTACTTCCAGGGACAAGTAATCGTAAAACCGGCGCGCGCGATTTCGTCAGTCATCGTTGTCCGTCCGGTCCCGATTGTTCCGGAAATGATCGCGCAAAGGTAACTAACTTTTTCGCCCATGTTGATTTGATGTATATTAACGAAAGCCCGTCATTGGGAGTCCCTGTTTTTTGGGGCGCGGCAATCCCTGACAATGTGATCGGAATTGAGTTCGGGATTGCTTCGTCGCGTCCGCTGGCGGTCGCTCCTCGCAACGACGTGGATGTTTATCTCTCAGTTGCCGCCTATCCCGTTCGCGGACAGCCCCTGCGCAAACGGACGCAGCCATTCTTCGAGATCGTTTTCGAGTTCTTTATTGAAAAGAATAACGCTCAGATGCCCTTGCGGGTATCGTACGATTTTCGGCCGATTCCACTTCTCCCACAACTCATCGACAACCTCCGGCGGCACCATGCCGTCGTACAGTCCCTCGGCGATGAAAATATTCGCGGGGTCCACGAGCGGCGTGAGTTTAGTGAGCGCCATGGTCGCCATCACTTCATGGTAGCGGCGCAGCAGACGTTCGACGCGCGGGTTTTCCTTTTCGATGAGGCGGCCGAGCCTGCTCGCGGCAAAAATCCGGCCGGGATCGGCGGGCGGCGCAACGAGAACCGCGAAATCAAGCATCGGCTCGGCGCACGCCATCATGCCGGACAGCAGCGCCCCGAACGACACCCCCATCGCGCCAACCATTCGCGCCTTCTTGCGCTCCTTCGCCCAGTTCAAAACCGTCATGGTGTCGAACAGCGACTGCCGCATCGTCTCCATCGTGTGGATCGCGTCGTCCTTGAACGTGTGCTCGCCGGCGAACGAACTCTTCGGCGTGCGGCTCATGTGATAGGGCAGATCGGGCATCGCGCAGTTGAAGCCCCATTTCACGAGCAGGCGCGCGAATCGGTCGAAGAACATATACGACTCCATCCGCCAGCCGTGCAGCAGCGCCACCATCGGCGCGTCCGGCTCGCCGTGCCTCTCGTAATAGCGGCCGCGAACGATGTTGTTCGCCCTGAACGGCGTATAAAGCGGGCTGTCGAACCGGAAGTGCATCAGGTTGTATGTGCGCCTGCGCACGAAATCGCTCATTTCCATATCCGGCACAACACCGGGGTTGGCGAAGAACTTTCGCGGGTCGCCGGCGCCCTCGCGTTCGAGATACTCTTCGAGACTCCCGATAGCGGCGGCAACCGTCTTGCCGGTCTTCTGCGTCCCCATGTACAGATAGGACATTTCATCCATCGCGCGCGCAAACAGTTCCTGTAACATGGCCGTGATTATATTCCGCGCGAAATCTTTTTGTCAAAGCGGCGCCGCCGCGCTATAATTCTTTTCAGCGGCAAAACACGGCCGGGCCGGAGCATTCCGGACGAGAGTTCAACAAAACAAGCTTAAAAGGAAATCGAGCGCATGCCCGAAAACATCCACTGCCCTTTCTGCAATTTCGAGACTCCTTATCCGGTTTACGGCAAAATCATGGAATGCCTCGGCGAATGCTACACAACATATTCCATTTTCAAAAACGAAGACGACCCGAACCGAGCAAGGATTAAGCTGGTCGAGATTTTCTTCCTCGACAGCGAATACAACATCCGCGTTAATGTCAACGAGATAGACGAGAAGTGCGAATTTAAAAAACTGCCGGCCAACACGAGCGACTCATACATTCTGTTCGCCCGCGAAAGACGAGTCGAAGACCATGAGATCGAAAAACTCAAAAGCGCGAGCGGCATCGAGATCGAGCTTGGCGTCGATATTCTGGAACGCGTTCACTCGGCGCTCGACCGCTACGAAAGAGACATAAAAGACCCCAACGCGCCACGCGAAAAGCTGCTGAACGACATCAAGGTCGTCGAAAAACTCGTCCGCGGCATCCGCGAACGCATCGAGCTGTCTCTGTAATATTTCATGAATTTTATTTGTTCATGCCATTCTTGATTGCTTATTAAGCGCCAAATAAATCGTTCGTTTAATTATTCGGCGATCTTAGTAAACTCCATCTCATAAAAGAGGGAGCAGAACTGTAGCTTTTCCGCAAGTTGCTTTTTAACAACTTGCATCTAATCCCTTTCACTACTCCGCAATTCCCGATTACCGCCGTCTCCGATCCTGTAAAGTATGTCCGAATAGCAACAAGAGAGAAGCATAATATTTATAAATGTATTTTTCCAATTGGCGAGCAGTCGCTGAGATAGAGGAGCCTGTGGCAAATCGGAAAGTGAGAAAGATCACAAAAGGTGAAGCTAATTATATTATCCGGAACAAAAGTCACTAATAATAACTTATATAATAGATTGTGTTATCTTAGCGAATGCAAATAGATTATGGCTGATAAATGGATCGGTTTATGGGAATGACTGATTATTCGTGGGAATTCGTAAGTTGGGGGCGATTATGAAGAAACGCACAGTAGTGATAGTTGTCGCTGTTCTAACGATAGTTGTTTCGGCGGCGGCGATAACGATCCTGTCCAAAAAGCCAGTGGAAGATATGATCAGGAACCGTGTGCTTAATGCGGCGGGGCTGCAGATAGGGCGAAGAATCTCGACTGGTGATTTCGGAGGCAATCCGTTTACGGGTTTCAAGGTTAAGCGGATTATGGTGGAAGGCCCAAAGCGCGTGGAACATCCCACAGTCGAAATGAAAGCGCTCGGCTTCTCGATATCATTTCCTGACCTGCTAAGAAGAAAGATTTATTTTAAGGAGATAACGCTGGTAGAGCCAAGGATATATGTCGAGCGCAGCGCAGACGGCACAATCACCGTGTCCGATATATTTGAACGCCTTTCAAAAATGGCGAAACAACCTGAGAAAGCTCCATTTGTGTTTTTCGAGCGGGTGCGGATCGAACGCGGAACGCTCGTGATAATTATTAAGCAACCGAATGGCAAAACTAAAAAGCTGGTATCGGAACCGATAAACATAACGTTTGAACCCGTCTTGCGGGAATCTTACGACTCTTTCAGAATAAAAATGGATTCTAAGATTGATGGGATATCCGTCTCGGCGGCGGGCGCTCTCGTTTCGAAACCGGCGTTGGCGCTGGATATCTCGTGGCAGATAGGCGATATAGACCTTGCGGCGCTTCCCGATGCCGCAAAGGAATATGCCGCGCCGCTTAAGAATTTCAAAGTTGCAGGCAGATTGTCGCCTAAAGGAAATCTTGTTTTTAAGGATGGTAATTTCAAGGTTGCCGCAGACGTTTCGGTTTCGGATGGGTCCGTAATGGAATATAAACTCGGCGACGGAAAAGTTCACATCGATTAC